>NZ_KI911319.1:0-47766 GCF_000513875.1 Mesorhizobium sp. WSM1293
TCCAATGGTGCCAATCAGCCTGCCGCCACGACTTCGGTCGACAGCACGCGCACCTCTTCGGTACGCAACACCGGTTCGCCGGTTTACAAGCTGCTGAACTCGTCGGGTGACACCACCCAGAAGTCTGCTCCGCAAGGTGCCGACCGCAACCTCTTCGGCAACAACTAACAACCGAAGTCGATCTCCAAGTCAAAGNGNGGCGGGCCCGGCCCGCCGCNCTTTTTTGTGCCTGACACGGTAATTGCGGTTAAGCCGCCTTTGCTTCCACTTCATGCAACGCGAAAGAACGTCCATCCGCGTCGAAGATATGCAGGTCCTCGCCATTGGCGCTCAGCCGCAATGTCGAGCCGCGCTTGACCTCGACATTGCCGGGCAGCTTGGTCACCAGCGGCAGATCGGCGCGGCCGATGTCGACATAGACAAGCTGCACCTCGCCGAGTTGCTCGACATAGTCGACCGTCCCCTCGAACAGATAGTCCGCGCCGCTGGCGATGATCAGGTCCTCCGGCCGCACGCCAAAGCTCACCGCGGCGCCCTTTGCCGAAGCCGGCGTCGCAATCGGCACGGTCGCCTTGCGTCCGCCGACATGGCTGACGACGGTCGGGTTTCCGGTCTTTTCGATGGTCGCCGGCAGGATGTTCATGGCCGGCGAGCCGATGAACTGGGCAACGAACAGATTGCCGGGCTTCTTGTAGAGGTCCATCGGCGTGCCGACCTGCTCGATATGGCCGTCCTTGAGCACCACGATGCGGTCGGCCAGCGTCATCGCCTCGACCTGGTCGTGGGTAACGTAGATCATGGTCGTGTTGGGCATCGATTCCTTGAGCTTGGCGATCTCGATGCGGGTGGCGACGCGCAGCGCGGCGTCGAGGTTCGAAAGCGGCTCGTCGAACAGGAACACCTTCGGATTGCGCACGATGGCGCGGCCGATGGCGACGCGCTGGCGCTGGCCACCCGACATCGCCTTGGGCAGGCGGTCGAGATATTTGGTCAGCTGCAGGATCTCGGCGGCCTGGCGCACGCGGCGGTCGATCTCGGCCTTGTTCTCTTTGCCGATCTTCATCGAGAACGCCATGTTGTCGTAGACGGTCATGTGCGGGTACAGCGCGTAGGACTGGAACACCATGGCGATGCCCCGCTTCGACGGCGGCACGTCGTTCACCACTTCGCCGGCTATTCTGAGTTCGCCGGAGGTGATTTCCTCGAGCCCGGCGATCGACCTCAGCAATGTCGACTTGCCGCAGCCCGACGGGCCGACGAAGACGATGAACTCGCCCGACTTAATATCGAGGTCGATGCCGTGGAGAATGTTCAGATTGCCGTAGGACTTCTTCACTTGTCTTAGCGTGACATCGGCCATTGGTTTCCTCCAGTGATTGGAAATTCAGTCGAGACGCCCGAACCAGGCGCCGTAGCCGCCAAGCTCGATGGAACCGCTGCTCGCCTGCCCCGAAAATCCGTGCCCGGGCAGAGGTTGCAGCGATCGGCCGCCAAGGTCAACCTTGGCCCGCCCGGCTCCCAGATTGAAGACGCAGACGATCTGCTCGTTGCCTGCGCGGCGCGTGAAGGCGACGGTATCTCCCTCACTTTCGATGAAGGTGATGTCGCCCTTGGCCAGCGCCGGATGGGCACGCCGGAAGCTGAGAAAGCGCCGGTAGTGCTCAAGCAGCGAAGCCTCGTCGCCCTGCTGGACATTGACCGCTTGCGCCAAATGCTTGGCCGGCACCGGCAGCCAGGGTTTTGCCTGGGAGAAGCCGCCATTCTTGGCGCCGCCGTCCCACACCATCGGTGTGCGGCAGCCGTCGCGGCCCTTGAATTCAGGCCAGAAGCGGATGCCGTAGGGATCCTGCAAATCCTCGAACCGAAGGTCGGCCTCGCCGAGCCCAAGTTCCTCACCCTGATAGATGCAGACCGAACCGCGCAAGGACATCAGCAGCGCCGAGATGACCTTGAGGTAGGCGGTCGGGTCGGGCTCATTGGCGGCCCAGCGCGAGGCCGGGCGCATTACATCGTGGTTGGAGAAGGCCCAGCACGACCAGCCATCGCTGGCGACCTTGCCGAAGGATTCCAGCACCGAGCGGACCTTGCCCGCGCTGATCTTTTCCGGCGCCAGGAAATCGAAGGAGTAGCACATGTGCACGCGCTTGCCGCCGGCGGTGTAGGCGGCCACCACTTCAAGCCCACGCTGCGAATCGCCGACCTCGCCGACCGCTGCCGTTGCCGGATATTCATCGAGCAGGGCACGGAACCGTTCGAGGAAGCCGAGATTCTCGGGCCGGCTCTTGTCGTAGAGATGGTCCTGGTAGTTGTAGGGGTTGACCGCCGGCGCGGTCTGGTCGTTGCGCTCTTCCGGCGGCAGCGGCGGGTTGTTTTCCAAGCCCTGGCTGTGGAAGTAGAAATTGATGGTGTCGAGCCGGAAACCATCGACGCCGCGCTCCAGCCAGAAGCGGGTGACGTCGAGCAACGCGTCCTGGACTTCGTGGTTGTGGAAGTTGAGGTCGGGCTGCTCGGCCAGAAAATTGTGCATGTAATATTGCTGGCGGCTGGTGTCCCATTGCCAGGCCGAGCCGCCGAAGATCGACAGCCAGTTGTTGGGCGGCGTGCCGTCCGGCCTGGCGTCTGCCCAGACGTACCAGTCGGCTTTCGGTTTGCTGCGGCTCGACCGGCTTTCCTTGAACCATGGGTGGTTGTCGGCGGTGTGCGACAGCACCTCGTCGATCATCACCTTCAAGCCCAGCCTGTGTGCCTCGGCGGTCAGCGCGTCGAAGTCGGCCAACGTGCCGAACATCGGATCGACGTCGCAGTAATCCGACACGTCATAGCCGAAATCCTTCATCGGCGACTTGAAGAACGGCGAAATCCAGATGGCGTCCGCACCGAGTGCCGCGATGTAGGGTAGCCGCCCGATGATGCCCTTGAGGTCACCGATGCCGTCGCCGTTCGAGTCCTGGTAGCTGCGCGGATAGATCTGGTAGATCACCGCGCCCCGCCACCAGTCGCGATCGATAGCGAGGTCAGGCTTCGAGCTGGCCTTCAAAGCGGATTGCATCGTCTCAGCCTCCTTTCACCGAGCCGGCAAGCAGCCCGCGGACAAAATAGCGCTGCAGCGAGAAGAACACGATCAGCGGCACGATGATGGTCACGAAAGCCGATGTCGTCAGAATCTCCCAGTCGCCGCCGCGTGAGCCCAACAGCGCGTTGAGCTTGGCGGTCAGCACAATCTGGTCTGCCTCTGTGCCGAGGAAAACCATCGCCACCAGCAGATCGTTCCATACCCACAGGAACTGGAAGATGGCAAACGAAGCCAGCACCGGAAACGACAGCGGCAAGACGATCTTGACGAAGATCTCGAAATCGCTGGCGCCGTCGATGCGCGCCGATTCCATGATTTCGCGCGGCAGGCCGGCAATGTAGCTGCGCAGCAGGTAGATGGCGAAGGGTAGGCCGAAGCCGGTATGCGCCAGCCAGATGCCGAGATAGGTCTTCGACGGCATGCCGAAGAAAGCGCCGACGCCGTTGTAGAGTTTCAACAGCGGGATCAGCGACATCTGCAACGGCACCACCAGCAAGCCGATGATGACCGCGATCAGCAGCGCCCGGCCGGGGAACCGCATCCACGCCAGTGCATAAGCGGCAAAGGCGGCAATCAGGATCGGGATGACGGTCGCCGGAATGGTGACGGTCAGGGAATTCATGAATGACCGTCCGATGCCTTCGGAGAACAGCACGGTTCTGTAGTTGTCGGTGGTGAATTTCGGTGGCGCCGACGAAGCATAGTAGATGCGCTGGCCGCGATCGCCTTCGAACGCTTTCGGGGACTGCATGACGAAGCTGCCGTCGGCATTGAGCTGCAAGATCACGCCGTCGCCGAGATCGGCTGTGGTGCCGGCGGGATACTGCGTCGGTGCCGCCGATTTGACTCCGAAGGCACTGATGTCGCGCTTGGCGCCGTCGCCGAAGATATTGCCCTCGAGCACGAACTTGCCGTCCTTCTCGACTTGCGCCGAGGCGGGCGGCAGCCGGCCGGCTTCGGTCTGGGTGGAACTGGCGAACGAGTTCCACCAGCCCGAGGCGATGATCTGGTTCTTGTCGCGCAGCGACGAAACCAGGATGCCAAGGGTCGGTATGGTCCAGATGGCGACGAAGATGAGCACGGCGATGTGGACGCCAAAGCGGCTGGCAAAGGAATTTCCGGTCGCGACTGCCATCTCAATGTCCTCCCGTCTCTTTGTTCGCCTGGCGGATGTTCCAGACCATGATCGGAATGACCGCAATCATGATGATGATGGCGATGGTGGCGCCGCGGCCGAAATCGCCGCCGCCGCGGAACATCCAGTCGAACATCAGATTGGCCAGCACCTGGCTGTTCCACTGGCCGTTGGTCATGGTCAGCACGATGTCGAATACTTTGAGCACCAGAATGGTGATCGTGGTCCAGACCACGGCGATGGTGCCCCAGATCTGCGGCACCATGATCTTCCAGAAGATCTGGAACGGATTGGCGCCGTCGATGACGGCGGCTTCCAGCGTTTCCTCGGGGATGCCGCGCAGGGCGGAAGACAGGATGACCATGGCAAAGCCGGTCTGGATCCAGATCAGGATGATCATCAGGAAGAAATTGTTCCAGAACGGCAGCGATATCCAGACCTGCGGCTGGCCGCCGAAATGCTGGATGATGGCGTTGAGGATGCCGATCTGCGTCTGGCCTTCGCCGCGATACTCGTAGATGAATTTCCAGATCACGCTGGCGCCGACGAAGGAGATCGCCAGCGGCAGGAAGATCAGGCTCTTGGCGATCGTGCCCCACCAGATCTTGTCCGTAAGCACGGCGATGATCAGCCCGAGGAAGGTGCAGGCGGCCGGCACCACCGCCAGCCAGATGATGTTGTTGAGGATCGAGTTGCGGAACTCGCGATCGCCGAAAGCCCATTGATAGTTCGCCAGGCCGACGAAATTGATGCCGCCGCGATCGAGGAACGACAGCCGCAGCGTCTCGACCACCGGATAGATCAGGTAAATGGTGAGGATGATCATCGCCGGGCCGACGAACAGCCATGGCCGGACCAACCCTTGCCGGCGCAGATTGTCGATGGCCGCGGCACCCGCGACGCCGCGTGACGGGAATATCAGGTCGACCAGTCTGTTGGCGCCCCAGAAATAGGCGACGCAACCGCCGACCCCGACGATGATGACGAAAATGGCCGAGAAAATCTGAGCCGCCATGGGTCCCTCTCCCCCTGCGCATGACCCGACAAGGAATGACCTTGGTGACGGGGACCAGGCGCCGATTCAGTTGTTTGGAGCGCGTCATCGGCGGCTTGCGCACATTGCCGATCGCGCTTCATGTCAATGCGCTCATGACGAAAGGCTGCGGCACGGGCCGCCGTCGGATCCGGGCCGGTACGGTCCGGATCCAGTGCGAGAATGGTTGGTCGTCTACGTGCCAGCCGTCTACTTGATGGCGTCCCAGCTCTTCTGGATGTCGGTGGCGACGTCCTGTGCCGACTTGCCGCCGACCAGGTCGATCATGCCGGTCCAGAAGGCGCCGGCGCCGATCTTGCCCGGCATCAGGTCGGAACCGTCGAAGCGGAAAGTCGAGGCATTGGCGAGGATTTCGCCCTGTTTCTTCAGCGCGTCGCTGGCATAGGCATCCTTGTTGACCGACTTGAGTGGCGTCACGAAGCCGCCTTCGGCCATCCAGATCTCGTGGGCGAGCGGCATCTTCAGGAATTCGATGAATGCGCGCGCGCTCTTGCTGTCCTTGGTGATCATCGCCAGCGTGCCGGCGCCGAGCACGGGCGTGCCCAGTTCAGGCTTGGCGGCATAGGGCGGGAAGTAGAAGAAGTCCGCGTCCTGGCCGACCTTGGTGCCTTCCGGGAAGAAGGTCGGAATGAACGATGCCTGGTGGTGCAGGTAGCATTTCGGCGGCACCGAAAAGAGGCCCTTCGGGCTGTCGCGGAAGTCGGTCGCCGCGACCGCCTTGGCGCCGCCGTCGACCATCTTGTCGTCGGTCGCGATCTTGCCGAAAATGTCGATGGCATTGACCACCGCCGGATCGTTGAACGGGATCTCGTTCTTCACCCATTTGTCGTAGACCTCCGGAGGCTGGGTGCGCAGCATCAGGTCTTCGACCCAGTCGGTTGCCGGCCAGCCGGTGGCACCGCCGGAGCCGAGGCCGATGCACCACGGCTTGCCGCCATCGGCGATGATCTTCTTTTCGAGATCGGCGAGTTCTTCCTGGGTCTTCGGCACCTTGTAGCCGGCTTCCTCGAAATTATCCGGCGAGTACCAGACCAGCGACTTCACGTCGGCCTTGTAAGGGAAGGCGAAGAAGCCCGGCTTGCCGTCCTTGTCCTTGAAGGTGCCGAGATCGACCCATGACTGGCCGGCGCCGTAATTGTCCTTGACCCATTTGGCGGTGTCGTCACCGAGCGGCGTCAAAAGGCCCTTCGACGCCAGGTCCTGGATGAGGCCCGGCTGCGGCAGCACGGCGATGTTGGGCGGGCTGCCGGCCTGCGTGTCGATGACGATCTGCTGCTCGTAATTCTCCGAGGAGGAGTATTTGATCTCGACGCCGGTGGCTTCCGAGAAATAGTCGAGAACGCCGCGCACCAGGCCTTCGTCCTCGCCGCGCCACGGTCCGAAGATCGACAGCGTCTCACCCTTGAGGTCGACTTTCTTGAGCTCTTCGTAGTTCGCCCAGTTGAAGCGCTTGTCTTCGCCGGGCTTGAACTTCAGTTCGGCCTGCGCGGGCGCGTTCAGGGCGAACGTGGCAAACGCAGCACCCAGCAAAAGCATTTTCTTCATCGGTATTCCTCCCAGTGGGTCTCACACACCGGACGGAACCTCCATTCCGCCCGCCGACGCCGCAGGACTGTGACTCAGTCGGAAAGGAACCGCAACCTTTCGAAGAGTCTTCCAAAGCGCTTTGGCTTTTTCGATCACGCCATTGAATCGCGGGGAAGTCAAGAGGCTGGCGAATCAATCGATTTAGGTTCGCGCATTTGCGCCCTAAAAGTGCGTCGCAGCACGCTATTATGGCAGTGCAGCAGTAATTTTTGTTTCAAACATGCCCAAACCGCGTCTATGGTTGGGCTTCGTATGGCTCGGCCCCGATGGCACTTGGGTCGATTCAATTTAAAAGCGCTTTGAGGGAATGGAGACTTTCGTGAACCTCAAGCAGCTCGCCCACATGCTGGCACTTTCGCAAACCACGGTAAGCCGCGCGCTGAACGGCTATCCCGAGGTCAACGAGGAGACGCGCAGGCGTGTCATGGATGCCGCCAAGCGCCATGGCTATCGGCCCAACCCGAGCGCGCGCCGGCTGGCGACCGGCAAGACCGGCATGATCGGCTATGTCCTGCCGACCGGTGCGTCCGTCGACATCGATCCGCATTTCGTCGAGTTCCTGTCCGGCCTTGGCGACTATGCTCGCTCGCACGAGCTCGACCTTGTGCTGTCGCCGGCCGACGCCGACGACCAGGAGACGACCTACCGGCGCATCGTCGCCAACCGGCAGGTCGACGCTGTTTATATCTCCTCTCCAAGGCCCGCTGACCGGCGCGTGGCGCTGGTCAACACGCTCGGCATTCCCTTCATCGTCCATGGCCGCAGTGAGGGCTTCGATTTCGACTATGCCTTCACCGACATCGACAATGAGGGCGCCTTCCACGAAGCGGCCAGGCTGCTGATCCAGCTCGGCCATCGGCGGCTGGCGCTGATCAACGGTGACGGCCGCGAGACCTTCGCCATCCATCGCGAACGCGGCGTGCGCCGGGCACTCGCCGCGAGCGGACTGACATTGAGCGAACGCCATGTCTGCTCGGTCGATATGACCGAGGAGAACGGCTATCGCGCCACCAGGCGTTTGCTGGAAGGGGACGATGCGCCGACGGCGATCGCCTGCTCCAGCCTGATCATGGCGCTGGGCGTCGTGCGTGCGGTGCGCGACCTCGGCTTGAGCATTCCGGGCGACGTCTCGCTGATCGCCCATGACGATGTCTTCCCCTGGCTGAGGCCGGAGAATTTCTCGGTGCCGCTGTCGACGACGCGTTCATCGATCCGTCTCGCCGGCGCCCGTGTCGCCGAGCGGCTGGCGGCACGGATTTCAGGACTGGAGGAGGGCGCGCGAGGCGAGGTCTGGCCGGTCGACCTGGTGGTGAGAGGGTCGGTCGCCGGTGCGCCGGCGTAGCTGGAGATCAAAGCCATGTGCTCTGCGGGATCGAGTTGAGACGCGACACTCACGCCGCATCAATCTCGCCCGACGCCGGCAGTAGCGAGACCACCGCAAGGGGGACGGATTCCGATATCTCACGCCGCGGATTTGAGGTGGTCGATGAAGGCGCGCAGCTTCGGCAGGACTTGGCGCTTGCCGGGATGATACAGGAAGACGCCGGGCGTCGTGGCGGCAATGCCGTCCAGCACCGGTTCCAGTTTACCTTCGGCTATCGGAGCTTCAGCGATTGGTCGAGGCGTCTGCGCCAGCCCGACGCCCCGCATCGCGGCCCCGAGCAATGTCGGATAATCGTGCGCTATCAGCGGGCCTGAGAGCATCGCCTCGATCGTCTCGTTGCCGCCGACGAAAGCCCAGGGCGCTATGGCGCCATTCGAACGGCGCAAGCGCAGGCAGGCGTGGTTGCGCAGATCATCGACGCGTTCGGGGCGGCCGTGGCGTTTGAGATAGTCAGGGCTGCCGACGACCACGAACGAAAACGATGGGGTTAGCCGCACCGCGACCATGTCGACCGCAATGAACTGGCCGAGACGGATGCCGGCATCGAACCCGCCGGCCGCGAGATCGACCATCTCGTCGCTCGCGGCGATCTCCAGCTCGATCTCAGGGTAAGCCCGGCAGAACGACGCGATCATCGGCTCCAGGATCAACGGCACGACAGCGCGGGGCACGGACAGGCGCAGCAGACCGGTCGGCCGTTGGCCGATGTCACGCACGGCCTCGCCGGCCGCGACGAGTTCTTCGAAAGCAGGGCCGGCACGATCGAGGAACCGCTGGCCAGGCTCGGTCAAGCCGACGCTCCGTGTCGTGCGGACGAACAGCGCCGCACCCATGCGTGCCTCCAGCGCGCGCACCGCCTGGCTCACGGCGGACGGTGTCACGCCGAGTTGCGCTGCGGCGCGGCGGAAGTTGCGGTGCCTGGCGACAGCCAGGAACGCCTCGATGCCCTCCAGCGCACCATGTCGGACTGTGTAGTTCTGCTTCATAGGTTGTTGTTATTACGCCGGGTAGTCGAATTATGGAAGTGGGCCTAGGTATGAGCTGAACCTAGGAGACATCATGCGATGACCGATGAACTTGAAGGGGTACGCGACCATTATCGCGCGACGGGCCTGACCGAGCGGCTGAAGACGGTGTTGGCCGCCCTCGGCCCGGAGGACCAGCTCCTCACGCCCCAACAATTGGGCGTTCTCGACCAGTTTCACACCCGTGGGCTAGCTGCCACCGCCGAGCTTGCCCAATTGGCGGGGATCGCTGCCGGCATGTCGATACTGGACGTCGGCTCGGGCGTCGGTGGGCCGGCGCGCTTTCTGGCTGCGACCTATGGCTGCCGGGTTACTGGCGTGGATCTCAGCGAGCCTTTCGTGGATGCCGCGCGCTATCTGACCGAGCGCACGGGACAGAGCGGGCAGCTGTCGTTCCAGACCGCCAGCGCATTGGAGCTCCCATTCGACGATGGCCGTTTCGACGCGGTGCTGTTGCAGCACGTGGCGATGAACATCTCTGACCGGACGCTGCTCTACAGCGAGATTCGGCGCGTGCTGAAGCCAGGCGGCAGGTTTGCCACATACGACGTCGTGTTGTCTGGAGGCGAGCCGCACTATCCGCTTCCCTGGGCGAGAACGCCGGCGACGAGCTTTCTCCTAACAGCCGGTGCGACGCGCGAGGCGATCGAACCGGCCAGCTTCCGCATGCTGGCATGGCAAGACGACACCGACGCCGCCAAGGCGTGGTTCGCACAGTTGCGCGCGTCGGGGCCGCCGCCTTCGCCCAATCTCGGCGTGGTGATGGGACCGGACTTCGCTGAGCTTGCGGCCAACCTCGGACGAAATCTTATGCAAGGTCGGCTCGGTATCCTGACCGCAGTGTTCGAGGCCGCATGAACCAATTGTCGAGAGGAGGCCAGATGTCCACCGAAGTCCTATTCCAAATCCATCTTGTTCTGGGCTATGTCGCGTGGTTGCTTTGCTTCGCTACATACGGTTTGCCGTGGCTCAGGTCGATGGACCGGGTCGCGGCGCAGCGCGCTGTTGCCGCTCTGCACAGCTTCCGCTTCTTCGGGCTGGTCTTCCTCGTTCCGGGTGTCGTCAGCCCCGATTTGCCTGCCGGCTTTGCCGTGTTTGCTGCCTACGGCGACCTTGCAACAGGAGTGCTGGCCATGCTGGCGCTGCTCACGGCAAGGATACCTCGGCTCTTCTGGGCGCTCGTCGTCGCCTTCAATCTGGTCGGGGCGGTTGATCTGATCGTAGACTATTACCACGCCATCCAGGTCGGCCTCCCCCAGCGTGCGGGCGAACTGGGCGCCACCTACGCGATCCCGATCATCTACGTGCCGCTGCTGATGATCACGCACATCGTCGCGTTCTATTTTCTGGTGCGTCCTCCGCAAGCCGCGGCTTGGACTGTCGCAGACTAGTCCTTTGCCGCCGCCGCCTTGATGTCCAGCAGGCCGAAGCCGAAATCATTGTCGCGTCCCTTGGGGCCGAGATCCCTGGCCGTTGCCGCGAGCGCCTTTTCGATGTCGTCGGCCGAGCGATCGGGCGCGGCATGGATGAGATTGGCGATGGCGCCGCTCACGATCGCCGCGGCAAACGAGGTGCCTGTGACCAGATCCGAGCCGGCGCCGCTCGGCGCCACCATCTCGACGCCGGGTGCCGAGATGAAGACATAGGCGCCGCGATTGGCCTGCGGCATCAGCCCGTCCTTGGCATCGGTGGCGGTCACCGCGATGACACCATCGAAGGCGGCCGGATAGCCATAGGGCGCCTTCGGCCCGTTGTTACCGGCTGCGGCGACCAGCACCATGCCGAGCGCGCGGGCATTGCGGCAGGCGACGCCGAGCAAATCGTTCTTCGGCCCGACAAAGCTCATATTGATGAGGCGCACGTCCTGTTCCGCCGCCCAGTCGAGCGCCGACAGGATGACGTCCATGGTCGACTTGCCGCCCTCGAAGGCGCGGGCGTGATAGATTTTTGCGCCCGGTGCCATGCCTTCCAGCGCGCCGACGCCGGCGATCAGGCCGTCGATCGACGTGCCGTGATCGCGCTTTTCGATCGGCACGTCGGGCATGGCGTCGAACTGCCCGGCAATGACGCCCGAGAGCGCCGGGTTAGTGTCGTCGATGCCGGTGTCGATCACCGCGATGCGGACGTTTTCTCCGCTGGCTTGCTTGGAATCGAGCGCAATGCGGTCGAACGCATAGTTGACGATGCCGGCGGCCTGCTGCAGCGAATAGACGTGATTGGGCTCGCGCCGCTGAGTGCGGCCGTCGGCGGCCAGTTGCGCCAGCACGACGCCGACGGGCCGGCCGTCGGGAATGCCGAAGCGCACCAGTGTGGTGCCAAGCAGCCGCGACTGGCGCTGCGAGCGCACCTGCAGGCCGAAGGAGGCGGCGATCTGCTGGACAGCGCCGGCATCGCCGTCGACGGTCACCAGCACCTCGTCGGGCACGAAATCGCCAATCACCGCGCGCCGCGGCTGAACGGCAATGAGATCGGTCGGCGAGACGATCGGGCCACCGGGCGGGGGGCCGGCTTGAGTGTCGGCCGGCGGCGTCGCCGGTTCGGGCCGTGGCGTCGGCACAGGGGTCGGGGGCGCCGCCGGGTTGGGAAACAGGTCGACGATCAGGGCCGGCAGGAACACCGCGCCGGATTGCGCCGCATCCGATCCGCCCTCTGTGTCGCTGCCATCCTTGGCGCAGTCGGCGCCTGCCGCATTGGTCCCGTCGCGGCAGTCGATTTTCGTCTGGTCGGGATTGGGATCTTTGGTCTGCGCCGACGCGGGCACGGCGACGATTGTCATCGCCGCCGCAAGCATTGCCGCAAATCGAATGACCGCCTCAGCCGCCATCAAGCGGTTTCCTTCCCTCGATCACAGTCTCCGTGAAAGCCTGGGCGGCAACAAGGCCGATTTGCCTGGTGTAGTCGGCTGCGTTGGCAGCCGGGATGCCAAGCCGGAACACGCCGTCGGCGGTCGGTCCGCCGACGATCTTCAGCCCGTTGCTGCCGAGGAAGGCGGAAATGTCCGACATCTTCGCATCCGGCTTGAACTTGACCAGGGCGAACGGCATTTTCGCCAGATCGTCTTGCGCGCCGGCAATCTCGAAATCATTGCCCTTGCCGCCGGGTTCGACAAACGACTGCACCATGACCAGAGCCAGCAGAACCGCGGCTGCCGCCCAGGCGACGCCGACCGGCACCGCCATGAAGCGGCCCCAGGCCTGCGCCAGCCAGGACGATCCTGCCGGCTTGCGCGCAGGCCCGGCCTCGGCGTCGAGTGCCTTGGCAAAGCGGCTGAGTGCATCGGCCGGCGGCCGGATTGCTTCGTTGGCGGCCGTGACGCCGGAGAATTCGGCTTCAGCCTCGCCAAGGGCGGCAAGTGCGGCCGGATCGCTGGCCAGCCATTCCTCGACCGCTTCCAGATCGGAACCTTCCAGCGAGCCGTTCAGGTAGAACGGCAGCAGCGTTTCCATTTCGTCGCGGCGCGACATCTTTTCAGCGGCGCTCATGGCCACCCCCTGTCGTAACCGGCGGCCTTGAGAGCCTCGCCGAGTTTCTTGCGGGCGTAGAACATCCGGGTCTTGACGGTGGCGACCGGAATGTCGAGCACCTCGCTGATCTCGCTCACCGACTGCCCGTGATAATAGGCAAGATCGATGACGACGCGATGCTCTTCCGGCAAGGCGTCGACGAAGCGCCGCAGGGCGGCCGCCTTGTCTTCTTTCATGGTGACGACTTCCGGCGTGTCGGCGCCGTCGGGCACCGCGGCGGCGGCCTCGTCGTCGATCCAGTCTTCCTTTTTCTTGCGCAGAAAGGACAGCGCCTTGAAACGGGCAATGCCGAGCAGCCATGTCGAGACTTCGGAACGCCCTTCGAAACCGGGCGCTTGGCGCCACAGCTCGAGGAAGACTTCGTTGGCGATATCGTCGGCCATCATTTCCGATCCCGTCTGGCGCGCCACGAAGCGGTAGACCCGCGCGTGGTGACGCATGAACAGGAGCCGCACGGCGGCTCGGTCGCCCTTCGCGACCCGGTCGACAAGCGCGCGATCGGTCTCCGTCGCTGCCGTCATGGCCGGTCGAGCCGCCTGGCTCCTGTCTGCTCTGTCGCTGATCGGCCCAAAAAGGTTCATCCTCCGCCAAGGAATTTTGCGGAGGCTAACCGAAGAGCGCGGAGGTTGCCAGAGGTGCGCCTCTTCCTTCTCCCCTTCTTGTGGGAGAAGGTGGATCGGCGCGTAGCGCCGAGACGGTTGAGGGGTGCGTGGCGGATCGCCGTCCTTGCCAAGCTGGAACACCTCTCATCCGACCTCACTTCGTGAGGCCACCTTCTCCCACAAGGGCAGAAGGGAAGAGCTTCGCGGACCGCTTCTCACTCCAAGAAAGACTTCGCCTTCATCGTCGCGGGCACGGGAACGCCCAGTCGGCTCAGCACCGTCGGCGCCAGCTGCAGCTGGTCGAGTAGTGTGTCCGCATCCGGCCCTTTGCCTTGTCCAAAATAATACAGCGCGAAATCCTGCATCTCGTCGTCATGGCCGCCGTGATGGCCACGATCGGTCTGGCCGTGATCGGCGGTGACGATCACCTCATAGCCGGCTTCGATCCAGCGCGGCAGGAAGGCGGCCAGCATGCCGTCCATCGCATAGACGGCATGGTCCATCTCGTGGCAGTCGTGGCCGAAGCGGTGTCCCATCGAATCCAGCGTGCAGGTGTGCAGGATGCCGTAGTCGATGCCATGGCGTTTCGTCAGCATGGTCAGCGTCGCGAACAGGTCGACATCGCTCGGCGTCATCTGGTTGCGGAGATTGTAACCGGTCATGGTGTGGAAGCGGCCATGCGTGATCGGCCCGCCTGGCTCGTCGAATTCCATGCCCTCCACCAGGTCGAACGGGTAGGCGCGGAAGAATTCCGACCAGTAGGAATGGGTCACCGCCCCCGTCTTGCCGCCTGCCTTGCTGACCTCGGAGAAGATATCGGGCTGCTCGACGCGGAAACGGTTCTCATTGGAGAGAATCCCGTGCAGCTGCGGCGAAACCCCGGTGTGGATCGAGGCATAGCAGCAGGCCGAGGTCGACGGCAGCACCGAGCGCATCTTCCAGACGCGCGCCTCGCCCGATTGCACCCAGCCTTCGAGATTGCCCATCAGCCGGCGCCAGTTCCGGTAAGGCACGCCATCGAGGATGATCAGCAGAAGCTTGGATTTGAGCGCCACGGGCTGCTCCATGCGGTTGGCGGTTGAAACGGGAACGCCGTGTGCCGTCCCGGGCACACGGCGTTCTGATAGATGAAATCGGCCGATCAGGGTCCGCTCAAGCGTTGAGCCAGCACTCGGCAAGCGCGTAGCCGTCCATCATTTCGCCGATAGGGCTCTTGGCATAGCCGCCGATCTTGTTGGTGGCGGCCGCGTCGATGAACTGGTTGAAGAAGGGCACGATCAGCCCGCCTTCGTCACGCATCATCACTGCCATATCGTGGTAGATCGCCTGGCGCTTGGCCTGGTCGAGCTCGCCGCGCGCGGTAAACAGCATCTTGTCGAATTCCGGCCGCTTGAAGCGCGTGTCGTTCCAGTCGGCGGTCGAGACATAGCCGGTGGAATACATCTGGTCCTGCGTGGCGCGTCCGCCCCAGTAGGAGAGCGAGAAGGGCTGCTTGTTCCAGACCTCCGACCAGTAGCCGTCGCCGGGTTCGCGCTTGATCTCGATCTTGATGCCGGCTTTGGCGCAGGACTGCTGATAGAGCTGTGCGGCATCGACGGCGCCCGGGAAGGCGACGTCCGAGGTGCGCAGCACGATCGAGCCGCTGTGGCCTGATTTCTTGTAGGCTGCCGCCGCCTTGTCCGGATCGAACTTGCGCTGTTCGATATCGGCGGAAAACAGCGGATAGGCCTCGTTGATCGGGAAGTCGTTACCCACCGAGCCATAGCCGCGCAGGATCTTTTCCAGCATCTCGTCGCGGTCCATGGCTAGCTTCAGCGCCATGCGCAGATCATTGCTGTCGAAAGGTGCGGTGTCGCAGAACATGTTGAACGGATAGTAGCCCTTGCCCGAGACATTCTCGATGGAAACGCCCGCGATGCGCTTGACCAGATCGACGACCTTGGGTTCGACGCGGTTGATCATGTGCACCTGGCCGCCTTGCAAGGCTGCAAGCCGTGCGGTCGCATCATTGATGACGATGATCTCGACCTGGTCGGCGTGGCCGGCCTTGTCGCCAAGCCAGTAATTGGCGAAACGCTCGCCGCCATGGCGCACGCCTGGCTGGTTGACGCTAACCTTGTAGGGTCCGGCGCTGATGCCGGCATTCGGATCGTCCTTGCCGCCATTCGGCTGGATGACGAGATGGTAGTCGGCCATCAGATAAGGGAAGTCGGCATCGGCGTCGCCGAGCGTGACGATGACTTCCTTGCCGCTCGCCTTGACGCCCTTGATGTTCTTGAGGATGCCGAGTGCTCCGGACTTGGACTTCTCGTCCGCATGGCGCTCGATGGTGGCGGCAACGTCCTCCGCGCCGACCGTCTTGCCATTGTGGAACTCGATGCCATCGCGGATCTTGATCGTCCATGTCTTGGCGTCGGCTGAGGCGCCAATCTCTTCGGCAATCAGGTTGACCAGCTTGTTGTCCGGTGTGAGGCGCACAAGATACTCGCCCCAAAGCTTGCCGAAGCTGAAGGTTACCTGGCTGAGATTCAGCGCCGGATCGAGGCTATTGGTGGATTCCCCGCCCTGCAGGCCAGCCTTGATGATACCGCCCTTCACCGCCGTCTGGGCAAATGCCTTGCCGGCCAGCGCCGGCATCATGGCCGCCGATACGCCGAGCGCGGCGGCGCGCCCAAGAAAGGCACGGCGCGATATCCGGCCGTGACCGGCGAGTTCGGCGAGATAATCGAGTTCAGTTTTCATGTCCTACCCCTGTTTAAAAGTCGTGCGAGCGGCGCTCGTCCCGAAGGACGTGTGGCGCTCTAGTGTTGCATCCGGATGACGGTCGCTGACGCCCCTATGTGGCAGCTTGGTCTGACACAATTTCCAGGGGAAGCGCCTGCCTTTTTCTTCCGGCAGTATTGGTTCCCAGTTTTCCCGGAATTGCTTTAGTTCCCCGCGCTGGCCATGCGCCGTCCCTTGATTGCCTTTTCCAGCCAGCCGATTTCCATCTCTGGAACCGAGGAGAGCAGCAGGTCGGTGTAGGCGTCGAAGGGCGGGCTCAGCACCTTGCCCTTGGGGCCGTAACGCACCACCTCGCCGCGATACATAACCGCGATTGAATCGGCGATCGACTTCACCGTGGCAAGGTCATGCGTGATGAACAGATAGGCGACGTTCTCTTCCTTCTGCAGCTCCAGCAGCAGCTCGAGGATGCCGTGTGCCACCAGCGGATCAAGCGCCGAGGTCACCTCGTCGCAGATGATCAGCTTCGGCTTGGCGGCAAGCGACCGGGCGATGCAGACACGCTGTTTCTGGCCGCCGGAAAGCTCGGCCGGGTAGCGGTCGGAAAATCCCTTGCCCATCTCGATCTTGTCGAGCAGTTCGGCAACGCGTCTGTCGCGCTCACGGCCGCGCATGCCGAAATAAAACTCCAGCGGCCGGCCGATGATGGTGCCGACGGTCTGACGCGGGTTCATCGCCACATCGGCCATCTGGTAGATCATCTGCAACTGGCGCAGATCCTCCTTCGGCCGGTCGGCCAGCCTGTTGGCCAGCGGGCGTCCGTCGAAGGTGACGGTGCCCTGTTCGGGTGGCAAAAGTCCCGTGATGGCGCGCGCCAGCGTCGACTTGCCGGAGCCGGACTCGCCGACCACGGCCAGCGTCTGGCCCGGATAGATGTCGACGGATACGTCCTTCAGCACCTTGATATGGCTGCGGCCATAGGCGGCGGTGACGTTCTTCACCGACAGGAACGGCGACGTGCCGGGCTTCTGCTCCTGGTGTTCGATCTCATGCACCGAGACCAGCGCGTTGGTGTATTCCTGGCGCGGCTCCTTGATGATCTGCCTTGTGCCGCCCCATTCGACCAGCCTCCCATGGCGCAGCACCATGATCTCGTCGGAGACCTGGGCGACGACGGCAAGGTCGTGCGTGATGTAGAGCGCAGCGACATGGGTGTCGCGGATGGCGTCCTTGATCGCCGCCAGCACGTCGATCTGCGTCGTCACGTCGAGCGCCGTTGTCGGCTCGTCGAAGACGATCAGGTCCGGCTCGGAGCACAGGGCCATCGCCGTCATCACACGCTGCAACTGGCCGCCCGAAACCTGGTGCGGAAAACGCTCGCCGATGGTTTCAGGGTTCGGCAAGCTGAGCTTCTTGAACAGCGCAACCGCGCGCTTCTCGGCCTCGGCGCGTGTCGCGGTGCCGTGCAGCAGGGTGGCTTCCACCACCTGGTCCATCAGTCTGTGCGCCGGGTTGAAGGCCGCTGCCGCCGACTGCGCGACATAGCAGACCTCGCGGCCGCGTAATTTGCGGAAGCCGTCCTTGCCGCCCTTGAGGATGTCGCGGCCGTTCAGGATCACCTCGCCGCCTGTGATGCGCACGCCGCCGCGGCCGTAGCCCATAGACGACAGGCCGATAGTCGACTTGCCGGCGCCGGATTCGCCGATCAGGCCGAGCACCTTGCCCTTCTCGAGCGTCAGTGAGACATCGTGCACCAGAACGATGTCCTTCGGCGGTTCGCCGGGCGGGAAGACGGTAGCCTCGATGCGCAGATTGCGGATGTCGAGCAGCAGGCCTGACTTCGGTTGCCCGAGCTTCGCTTTGGTGTCGGCCATCACCCGCGTCCTCCCTTGAGGCTTGTCGTCCGGTTGAGCACCCAGTCGGCAACCAGGTTGACGGAAATCGCCAGCAGCGCGATCGCCCCCGCTGGGATGAGTGCGGCCGCGATGCCGAACACGATGCCGTCTTTGTTTTCCTTGACCATGCCGCCCCAGTCGGCGTCCGGTGGCTGCACGCCAAGGCCGAGGAACGACAGCGTCGACAGGAACAGCACCGCGTAGATGAAGCGCAGACCGAGTTCGGAAACCAGCGGCGACAATGCGTTGGGGAGGATCTCGCGGAAGATGATCCAGCCGCTGCCCTCACCACGCAGTTTCGCTGCCTCGACATAGTCCATGACGTTGATGTCGACGGCGACCGCGCGCGACAGACGATAGACGCGGGTCGAATCCAGAATGCCCATCACCAGGATCAGCGTCACCAGATTGGTCGGCAGCACGGACAGCACGACGAGACCCATGATCAGCGTCGGGATAGACATCAAGAGATCGACGAGGCGCGACAGCAGCGTATCGAACCAGCCGCCGAAGACGGCCGCCGAGAAGCCGAGGATGGCGCCGAGCGAGAATGACAGCGCGGTGGCCAGCACCGCGATGAACAAAGTGATGCGGGCACCGTAGATCATGCGCGAAAGCAGGTCGCGGCCGAGATTGTCGGTGCCCAGCAAATGGGCAGCCGACATCGGTTCCCAGACATCGCCGACGATTTCGCCATTGCCGTGCGGTGCGATCCACGGTGCGAAGACCGCCGCCAGCACGAACAGCGTCGTCAGGATAATGCCGATTAGCGCGGGGATGGGGATGCGTTTGATATCGAGCATATCCGCCCCCTATTTCGGGTGTCTGAGACGCGGATTGGCGACGATAGCCCCGATGTCCGCAATGATGTTCAGGCTGATGTAGACAGCGGCGAAGATCAGGCCGACCGCCTGCACCACCGGCACGTCGCGTTTGGTGACGTGATCGACGAGATACTGCCCCATGCCCGGATAGACGAAGATCACCTCGACCACGACGACGCCGACGATCAGGTAGGCGAGGTTGAGCATGACGACGTTGATGATCGGCGCGATGGCATTGGGGAAGGCGTGCTTGCGGATGACGTTGAAGGCCGACAGGCCTTTCAGTTCCGCAGTCTCGACATAGGCCGACTGCATGACATTGAGGATCGCCGCACGTGTCATGCGCATCATGTGGGCGAGCACGACCAGCGTCAGCGCCGTTGCCGGCAAGGCGATCGCCTGCATCCGCTCGCCAAAAGGCATGCCGTCATAGACGGTCGAGATGCCGGGGAAGATCTGCCACTTCACGGCGAAGAAATAGACCAGCACATAGCCGATGAAGAATTCGGGGAAGGAGGTCGAGGCCAGCGCCAGTCCCGAGATCAGCTTGTCGACCCAGCCATTGCGGTAGCGCACCGCGATCAGGCCGAGGATAATCGCCAGCGGTACCGCGACGACCGCCGCCCAGAAGGCGAGGAACAGCGTGTTCCACAATCGGCCCTTGATCGACGTTGCGATATCCTGGCCGCTCGACATGGCGGTACCGAGGTCGCCGGTCACGACGCCGCCGAGCCAGCGGAAATACCTGATATAGGCCGGATCGTTGAGGCCGAGCTGCTCGCGCAGATTGGCGAGCGACTCCGGTGTCGCCGATTGCCCGAGAATGGCTTGCGCGACGTCGCCGGGCAGGATCTGGGTACCGGCGAAGATCAGGACCGAAACGGCCAACAAGAGGACGATGCCCAGCGCAATGCGCTGGGCAATCAGTTTCAGGATGGGTGAAGACATATCCGCAAAGCCGGCTCAGGCCTGCAGCCAGCACTTCGCCAGGGCGTAGCCGTTCATCAGCTCCTGATGCGGATCGTCGACCCAGCCGTCGACCTTGGCGCCGGTTGCGTCGATGAACTGGTTGAACATCGGCAAGATCAGGCCGCCTTCGTCGCGGACCATGACAGCCATGTCGTGGTACATCGCCTTGCGCTTGGTCTCGTCGAGTTCGGCGCGGGCCGCCAACACCATCTTGTCGAAATCCGGACGCTTGAAACGCGTGTCGTTCCAGTCGGCCGTCGATAGATAGGCGGTCGAGTACATCTGGTCCTGCGTCGAGCGGCCCCCCCAGTAGGAGGCGCAGAAGGGCTGCTTGTTCCAGACTTCCGACCAGTAGCCGTCGCCCGGTTCGCGCTTGATCTCCAGCGTGATGCCGGCCTTGGCCGCGCTCTGTTGATAGAGTTGCGCGGCATCGACGGCGCCGGGGAAGGCGACATCCGAGGTGCGCAGCAGCACGGCGCCGTCATGGCCCGACTTCTTGAAGTGGAACTTGGCCTTGTCGGGATCATATTTGCGCTGCTCGATCTCGCTGAACAGCGGGTAGGAAGCGTTGATCGGGAAGTCGTTGCCGATCGAACCGTAGCCACGCAGGATCTTGTCCAGCATTTCTTCGCGGTCGATGGCCAGCTTCAGGGCCATGCGCAGATCGGCGTTGTCGAAGGGCGCCGTGTTGCAATGCGCGATGAACACATAGTGGCCAGGACCCGCATGGTTGCGGATGGTCACGCCCGGCAGGCGCTTGATCAGGTCGACGATCTTCGGCTCGACGCGGTTGATCATGTTGACCTGGCCGCCTTGCAGGGCCGCCGTACGAGCGGTGGCATCGTTGATGACGATGATCTCGATCTGGTCGGCATGGCCCATCTTGTCGCCCTGCCAGTAGTTGGCGAAACGCTCGCCGCCATGGCGCACGCCGGGCTCATTGGTCGTGACCTTGTAAGGACCGGCCGAGATGCCTGCGTCGGCCTTGTCCTTGCCGCCATTCGGTTGGACGATCAGGTGATAGTCGCTGAGCAAATAGGGCAGATCGGCATTGGCTTCCTTCAGGGTCAGCACGACTTCCTTGCCGCTGGCCTTGATGGTCTCGATGCCCTTCATGTAGCCGAGCGCGCCGGACTTCGATTTCTCGTCGGAATGGCGCTCGAGCGTGGCGGCCACGTCCTCGGCGGTTACCGTCTTGCCGTTGTGGAATTCGACGCCATCACGGATCTTCAGCGTCCAGGTCTTGGCGTCCGGTGTTGAGCCGATCTCCTCGGCGATGCGGTTCTCGAGTTTGCCTTCCGGCGAAAGCTCGACAATCAATTCGCCCCACATCTTGCCGAAGGCGAACGGCACCTGGGTCATGAACAGTGCCGGATCAAGGCTGTTGGTGGATTCGCCGCCGACAAGTCCGGCCTTCAGTGTGCCGCCCTTGACCGGACCTGCCGCGCGTGCAGCGCTTGAAAGCAGCGAGTTGGCGAAGGGCGCGGAGATACCGAGCGCCGCCGCCCGGCCGAGAAAATCACGACGGCTCAGTTTGCCCGACGCGACACGCCGGCTAAGAAATTCCAGTTCGTTCGACATTTTGAGTTCCTCACTCTGTTGGTTCGACTCTGCGGTCGTTTTTCTTGTTTCTTGTGAGGAGAATAATGACCGCAAGGGAAAGCGGTAAGCAAGACCGAATGCGACATGCCGTGGCGTAAATCGTACGTCGCAATTGGACCAATGAAATCGGCGCTCAAAGAAGTGCGCGCGGGACCTTCTCTTCGAAATTGCGCTCGAAGACGAGGGTTTCGCCTTCATAGGCCTCGATTCTGGCGCTGACGATGAAGTTTTGCGCGTCGGATCGCATCTCTGCCGATGTCTCGGTGCGCACCGACCATCCATTTCGCGACAGGGTCTGCGTCCAGTGCGTCTTTCCCGAGGCCGACAGCGGATCGTCGGGATGGATCGTCCAGGTCTCGCGGGCGATGCTGCCATTGGCGAGGCCATGGGCGAGATCGCGCACCTCGCCGAAATCATCCAATATGGAAAGCGTCACCATTCCGGTCTTTTCATCACGATCGACATGGCGCTCGGAACTGGTGGCGCGGATCGTCTCCGTTGCCCAGGGGGTGGCCCCTTCCGGCTCGGCGAACGTTACCTCGTCGCCTGTCGCCAGCGGCCGCAGCGGCAAGCTGAGCGTCGCCGCCGACAAGGTGAGGTGTACCCGCTCCGGCGACGGCCAGATGGCAGGCCAATAGGCGTTCGAAACGGCAACACGCAGCCGGTGGCCGGCCGGCACGCGATAGGCGCATTGATCGAGCACGACGCGCACCGAGACGGTTTCACCCGGCACCAGCGCCTCGGGAAATTCGTGCGAATTGCGGTGCGTCAGATTGAGCACGCCATAGGAGATCAACTCCGAGGCGCCGTCGGGATGCACATCGCAAAGCCGGACCGCGATGTTGGCCTGCGGACGATCAGAGGATAGCCGCAGCTCCACCTCCGGCGCTCCGACGATGTCGATCGGCTCGCTGAGTTCCGGCTGGTCGAAGCACACCGACAGGGCATCGTCGGGACGCTGATCGCCAGGCAGCTCAGGGCCGAAGGTGAAGGGGAAATACTCGCCGCCGGCCAGGCCGCAGCTTTGCGGCGAGGCGACGATGGCGGGTTTTTCCGTTGAGGGGATCAGATCGACCGTTTGCGTCTGGATGGTTGGCGAGGGCCATTGCTGCTCGGCAATCCAGCGGCCGGGACGCTCGGGGTGCCAGCGCGCCGGACGCACGCTGTCCATGACATAGGCGCGGTAGGCGGGGTCGGCCTCGACACCAGTATCGACGCCCTTAAGCCAGCGGTCCCACCAGCGCAACGCTTCCTGCAGGAAGCCGATGGCAGGTTTTGGCCCTGCGTAATGCGGGTATTTGTGGATCCATGGCCCGATGATGCCCTTGACCGGGGCTTCGATGTTGCGGGCCAGATGCGAGACCGTGTTGCGGTAGCCGTCATGCCAGCCGCCGATCGACAGCACGGCGGCTTTGACGGCGGAAAAATCCTCGCAGATCGAGCCGCGCTTCCAGTAGGCATCACGGTGCTGGTGCTTCAGCCACAGCGGCGCCAGGAAGGATTGGTTCTCCAGCCGGGTCAGCCACAGATCGCGCCATCTGTTGTCGCCGGCCAGCAGCGGGTCCGGCGGCCGCGACGAGTAGGAGAGCATGGTCGAGGCCCAGCCGAAATTCTCGATCAGCAGGCAGCCGCCCTTGTAGTGGATGTCGTCGGCATAGCGGTCGACGGTCGAGCACAGGCTGATCACCGCTTTCAGCGCCGGCGGCTGCTTGGCCGCCACCTGCAGGCAGTTGAAGCCGCCCCAGGAAATGCCCATCATGCCGACATTGCCGTTGCACCAGGACTGCGATGCCGCCCAGGCGATGACGTCGCAGGCATCCTGCAATTCCTGCTCGGAATATTCGTCGTCCATCAGCCCTTCGGAATCGCCGTTGCCGCGCATATCGACGCGGATCGAGGCATAGCCGTGGCCGGCGAAATAAGGATGCGTGAGCTGATCGCGAAAGATGGTGCCGTCGCGCTTGCGGTAAGGCAGGTGTTCGAGGATCGCCGGCACCGGATCGTCGCCCGCATCCTCCGGCATCCAGACTCGCGCCGACAGGCGGCAGCCATCCGGCGTGACGATGCCCATATCCGGGAATTCGACGATTTTGCGGGCAAATTCGGTGACGGTTTTCATGGCATGCTCCAGGATCGCCAGATGATGGAACCTGCCGTGCCGCGTCGTGGGCCAGCCAACGAATTCGGCTGGTCAATCCGCGTCAGTTCAGCGGGATATCGTTATCGTCCTTGTTCGCCTGATAGATGTTGGACAATTCATCGTAGCGCGCCGAAATCGCGCCGATACGGGTCTCCAGCCGTCGCCGCTCTGCCTCGGGCAACGCTCGCACCAGCCTGCGGATAGAAAAGCTCTTCCAATAGGCATTCTCGGCATTGTAGCCGCCGGGATCGAGGGTGAAGACCTCTTTCAGGATCTTCAGGTCGTGCGGGATGGCGAAGCTGTCGCGCGAATCCTCGTGGCTGAACAGATAGTAGAAATTATCGAAGCCGGTCCAGGTGATCGCCGACAGGCACAACGAGCAGGGTTCGTGCGTGGCGATGAAGATGGCGTCTTTCGTATCGACGCGCTCAGCCCTGGGCATTTCGTAGAAACGCTTCAGGCAGTGTACCTCGCCATGCCAGAGCGGGTTTTCCATCTCGTTGTTGGTTTCGGCCAGCACCAGCGAACGGTCTTCCTTGCGCAGGATCGCCGCGCCGAACAGCTTGTTGCCGTGGACAACGCCGTCGGCCGTCTTCGGCACGATGTCGTGCTCGATCACATCGAGCAGGCGGTCGATCAGTGAAATATCGGTCACAGGAGGCTCTCGTTGGGCAAGTGGATCTCGTAGGCGTGCGAGAAATGGAACTCTTCGAGATTGGAGCCATCGCCGCCACGGTCGACGATCAGGAAGTCCTGAGCCTCGCCGAGCGGCGTCAGCACGCCATGCCAGAGATTGCGCCGGTAATTGATGCCTTGTCCGGGTGCGGTGATGAAGGCATGCGGCTCGCCCGGCCCCTGCTCCCCGTCATGGCAGACGACGACCAGGAAGGGGCGCGGCGAGAGCGGGATGAAGGCCTGGCTGCCGAAGGGATGGCGCTCGACCATGCTCAATTTCAGGGGCAATTCGTAGGGCGTGCCGCGCACCATCGAGATCAGCACGCGGGCGTTCGGACCGGTTGCTTCGGCGGTAGCCAGATCATGATAGCGCTCGGCCCTGCCGCCATTGATCGGGTAGTGGTTGTCGCCGCCCATGTCGATGACGTCGCCGAATGGGGCAAAGTCCTCGCGGGTCAGTGGCCGCGCAATGATCCGCGTCACGGCGAGCGCTTTGCGATGCCGGCGCCGCCAAGTTTGGCGTGCCGGTTGACGTCTTTGTAAAGCAGATAGCGGAATTTTCCCGGGCCGCCGGCATAGCAGGCCTGCGGGCAGAAGGCGCGCAGCCACATATAGTCGCCAGCCTCGACCTCGACCCAGTCCTGATTGAGGCGATAGACCGCCTTGCCTTCCAGCACGTAGAGCCCGTGCTCCATGACATGGGTCTCGGCGAAGGGAATGACCGCACCGGGTTCCAGCGTGACGATGGTCATGTGCATGTCGTGGCGCAAATCGGCCGGATCGACGAAACGCGTCGTCGCCCAGCGGCCCTCGGTGCCTTGCATCGGCGTCGGCGCGATCTCCTGCTCGTTGGTGAAGAAAGCTTCCGGCACATCGAGACCGTCGACCGCCTCGTAAGCCTTGCGAATCCAGTGGAAGCGCACGGCCGCCCTGCTTTCGTTGCGGACCGTCCAGCCGCTGGCCGGCGGTAGGAAGGCAAAGCCGCCGGGCCGCAACACATGCGTCTTGCCGGCAAGCAGAACTGTCAGTTCGCCTTCGACCACGAACAGCGCGCCCTCGGCGCCGGCATCGGGTTCCGGCCGGTCGCTGCCGCCGCCGGGCGCGACCTCGACAATGTATTGCGAGAACGTCTCGGCAAAACCCGACAGCGGTCGCGACAATATCCAGACGCGGGTCTCGTCCCAGAATGGCAAGGCACTGGTCACGATGTCCTGCATCACACCCCGAGGAATGACGGCATAGGCCTCGGTGAAGACGGCGCGGCCGGTCAGAAGCTCGTTCTGGCCGGAATGGCCGCCATGTGGAGCATAATAGGTTCGCTCGGGCATCCTGATCGTATCCATGGGTTCAAACCTATTGCGGAAGCATGTCCTTGAGGCGGAGCAGTGCGATGCGCTCGACCTGTTTGCAGGCGGTCTCGAATTCCACGCCGCGGCTGTTGCCGATGCGCGCCTCGAACTCCGCCAGGATTTCCTCCTTCGTCTTGCCCTTCACCGCGATGATGAAGGGGAAGCCGAAGGTGGTGACGTAGGCGGCATTGAGCTTGGAAAACAGTTCGCGCTCCTTGTCGGTCAGCGCATCGAGGCCGGCCGAGGCCTGTTCCCTGGTCGATTCCGCCGTCAGCCGTTTGGCCTTTGCCAGCTTGCCGGCAAGGTCGGGATGGGCGTTGAGCACCGAAAGCCGCTCGGTTTCGCTGGCGGACCGGAAGATACGGCAGAGCGCATTGTGCAGGCCGCCTGAAGTGTCATGCGCCGGCCCCAGTTCCAGCTCGTAGGCGCGTTCGGCGATCCAGGGCGAATGCTCGAACACGCCGCCGAAAGTGTGGACGAAGGTCTCGAATTCCATCTTCGATGGTCTGAGTGCCGCCGGCTGATAAGGATTGACCTCTTGCCAGTGTTTGGCGATGTCGATGCGCCTCGCCAGCCAGACCTTGTCGTGCGACTTCACATAGTCGACGAAGCGCTTCAGCGCCGCGACCCGGCCCGGCCGCCCGACAAGGCGGCAATGCAGGCCGATGTTCATCATGCGTGGCCGGCCGGCCTTGCCCTCGGCATAGAGCGTATCGAAGCTGTCCTTCAAATAGGCAAAGAACTGGTCGCCCGAGTTAAAACCTTGCGGCGTGGCGAACCGCATGTCGTTGGCGTCGAGCGTATAGGGGATGATGAGCTGCGCGCCGCCCTCATGCTCGAACCAGTACGGCAGCTCGTCGTCATAGGTGTCCGACACATAGTCGAAGCCGCCTTCTTCCGCCACAATCCGCACCGTGTTGATCGATGTGCGACCCGTATACCAGCCGGTCGGGCGCGCGCCGGTCACTTCGTAGTGCAGCTTGATCGCCGCCTCGAGGTCGCGGCGCTCATCCTCGGCGCTGTGGTCGCGGTAGTCGATCCATCTTAAGCCGTGCGAAGCGATCTCCCAGCCGGCGTCCTGCATGGCCGCTACCTGATCCGGCGAACGGGCGAGCGCTGTGGCGACGCCGTAGCAGGTGATCGGCACTTGCGACTCGGTGAACAGCCGGAGCAGCCGCCAGAAGCCGGCGCGGGCGCCGTATTCGTAGATGGATTCCATGTTCCAGTGGCGTTGACCCACCCAGGGTGCCGCGCCGACGATTTCCGACAGGAAGGCTTCGGACGCCTTGTCGCCATGCAACACGCAGTTTTCGCCGCCTTCCTCGTAATTGACGACGAACTGCACGGCGACATGTGCACCGCCAGGCCATTTCGGGTCCGGCGGATTGGCTCCGTAGCCGCGCATGTCTCTGCTGTAACGCATCGTCCCTCCCGCCGGGCACGGCCCGAAGTATGATCAGAATATCGAAAGGGTGCTTCTCGCATTCCCCCGAAAATTTTTGAAAGTGTTTTTGTCGCACTCCGCTCGACCGGGACTTATGCATCGCCTTTAATTGGCGCACAATTCACTGTTGATACTTGACCGTACCGGGCCAATTCGCTCGTACCGGAAATGGGAGGCGGCCAATGGCAGAAACGTCGAAAGCCGACGGCGGGCGTCTGACGACCCATGTCCTCGACACGGCGACCGGCAAGCCGGCGGCGGGACTGTCGATCGCGCTCTATCACCTCGAGGGCAAGGCGCGGACACATCTGAAGACCGTTCTCACCAATGCCGACGGCCGTTGCGACAAGCCGCTGCTCGCCGGCGCGGAGTTCCGCACCGGCGAATACGAACTGGTCTTCGCCGCCGGCGACTATTTGCGCCAGCAGGGGTTGAGCCTGCCGAAACCCGCCTTTCTCGATGTGATACCGATCCGCTTCGGCATGGCCGAGCCTGTGCACTATCATGTGCCACTGCTGGTCTCGCCCTACGGTTACTCGACCTACAGGGGGAGCTGAGGCATGACCAAAATTAGCATCCGCAACGAAATCCGCTTCATTCTCAATGGCAGGGATGTGGCGCTTTCGTCGGTGGCACCCGACGCGACCTTGCTCGACTGGCTGCGGCTCGACCGTTCGCTGCGCGGCACCAAGGAAGGGTGTGCCGAGGGAGACTGCGGTGCCTGCACCGTGCTGGTCGGCAAGCTGTCGGAGGGCGGCTTGGTCTATGAAAGCGTCAATGCCTGCATCCGCTTCCTCGGCTCGCTCGACGGCACCCATGTCGTGACGGTCGAGCATCTGCGCGGTTCACCCGGCCAGTTGCATCCGGTGCAGCAGGCGATGGTCGATTTCCACGGCTCGCAATGCGGCTTCTGCACGCCAGGCTTCGTCATGTCGCTCTATGGCTTGTGGATGAAGTCGCCTGATCCCTCGAACGCGGATGTCGAAAAGGCTTTGCAAGGCAATCTCTGCCGCTGCACCGGCTACGAGGCGATCATGCGCGCCGCGCAGGCCATCTCCAGCTACGGCAAGGCGGCAAAGGACCCGCTGGCCACGGAACGCAAGGCGATCACCGCGAGGCTCGAGGCCATGCGTGACGGCGCCCGGGTCGAGATCGGAACCGGCAAGGCGCGGCTGGTCGTGCCGGCCGATGTCGACGATTTCGCCGCCGTGCTGGACAAGGAACCCGGCGCTACCATCGTGGCCGGCTCGACCGATGTCGGCCTGTGGGTGACCAAGCACATGCGCGATATTTCACCGGCCATTTTCATCGGCGATCTCGACGGGCTTTGCACCATCTCGGAAGACAAGGGCGTCATTTCGATCGGCGCCGGCGTCACCTACACTGACGCCTTCGCGACATTGGCGAAGCGCATCCCGGCGTTGGGGCCATTGTTCGATCGCATCGGCGGCGAACAGGTGCGCAACATGGGCACCATCGGCGGCAACATCGCCAACGGCTCGCCGATCGGAGATACGCCACCGCCATTGATCGCGCTTGGCGCAAGTCTCACCTTGCGCAAGGGCAAGAAGCAGCGGACGATCCCGTTGGAAACCTTCTTCATCGCCTACGGCAAACAGGATCGGCAGCCGGGTGAATTCGTCGAGGCCGTGCATGTGCCGGTGCCGGCCAAGGAAACGAAGTTTGCCGTCTACAAGATCACCAAGCGTCGCGACGAGGACATTACCGCGGCCCTTGGCGCGTTTTTCCTGGAGCTGGCCAAGGACGGCACGGTGGCCGACATTTGCATCGCCTATGGCGGCATGGCAGCGACACCTAAACGGGCCCTCGGTGTCGAGCACGCCCTGCTCGGCAAATCCTGGACGGAGGCCACGGTCGAGGCGGCCATGGCCGAATACGCCAATGATTTCACGCCGCTGACCGATATGCGGGCAAGCGCCGAATATCGGGCGCTGGCGGCCAAGAACCTGCTGTTGCGTTTTTTTGCCGAGACCAGCGGCACCAAGGCGCCATTCCAGGTCTCACGGCACGAGGCGGCGTGATGCATATCAGCGCCAGCAAACCAATAGCGTCCTTCTCTCCGTTCACGGAGAGAAGATACCGGCAGGCAGATGAGGGGCGGCGCCGTCGTCGATCGGTATCTGCAAACCAGTCACGGTCAGCGTCGCCCCTCATCCGACCCTTCGGGCCACCTTCTCCCCGTGAACGGGGAGAAGGGAAAAGAGGCACTCGATGAACAAGCACGCTGCCCCCAACCTCAAGGCTGAAAAGATCGCTGGCGGCGTCGCCACCGATCAGCGCCACGATTCCGCGCACAAACATGTCAGCGGCGCCGCCGTCTACATCGACGACATGCCGGAACCATCAGGCACGCTGCATGGCTGCCTAGGGCTTTCCGGTGCCACGCATGCCACCATCACCAGCATGGATCTCTCGGCGGTGCGTACAGCGCCCGGCGTTGTCGACGTGTTGACGGCCAGTGACGTGCCGGGCGAAAACGACATTTCGCCGACCGGCCGCCACGACGAGCCGGTGCTTGCCGACGGCAAGGTGCAATTCTACGGCCAGCCTATCTTCTGCGTTATTGCGCAAACTCGCGAGCAGGCGCGCCGCGCCACAAGATTGGCAAAGGTCGAATACAAGGAATTGCCTTTCGTCACCGACATCGGCGCGCTCGATCCGAAGAAGGACAAGCTCGTCACGCCGCCTCTCACCCTGAAGCGCGGCGATGCCACTACGGCGATCCGTCAGGCGCCGCGCCGGCTAAAGGGAAAAATGCGCATCGGCGGCCAGGAACACTTCTACCTCGAAGGCCATATCGCCATGGCCGTTCCTGGCGAGGATCAGGACGTCACCATCTATTCCTCGACCCAGCATCCAAGCGAAGTCCAGCACATGGTCAGCCATGCGCTCGGCGTGCCGAGCAATGCCGTCACGGTGGAAATCCGCCGCATGGGAGGCGGCTTCGGCGGCAAGGAAACGCAGGGAAATCAGTTTGCCGCATTGGCCGCGATCGCCGCGAAGAAACACCACCGCGCCGTGAAGATCCGGCCCGACCGCGACGACGACATGATCGCCACCGGAAAGCGTCATGATTTCCTCGTCGATTACGAGGTCGGCTTCGATGATGAGGGCAACATCCTCGGCGTCGATTTCATGTTCGCGGCGCGCTGCGGTTTTTCGTCGGATCTGTCCGGCCCGGTAACCGATCGCGCGCTGTTCCACTGCGACAACACTTATTTCTGGCCGGCGGTGCATGCGCAGTCGGCGCCGCTCTACACCAACACCGTGTCGAACACCGCCTTTCGGGGGTTCGGCGGCCCGCAAGGCATGGTCGGCGCCGAGCGCGTCATCGACGAGGTGGCCTTTGCCGTTGGCAAGGATCCGCTCGAAATCCGCAAGAAGAATTTCTACGGCACCAGTAGCGAGGGGGGCCGCAACATCACGCCCTACCACCAGACGGTCGAGGATAACATCATCCAGCGCATCGTCGCCGAGCTGGAGCAAAGCGCGAGCTATGCGCGGCGGCGGCGTGAAATATCGGCCTTCAATGCCAACAGCCGTTTCATCAAGCGGGGCCTCGCTCTGACGCCGGTCAAATTCGGCATCTCGTTCACCGCCACGCATTACAATCAAGCCGGCGCGCTGGTGCATGTCTACACCGACGGTTCGGTGCATCTGAACCATGGCGGAACCGAGATGGGGCAGGGCCTCTACGTCAAGGTGGCGCAGGTGGTGGCGGAAGAGTTCCAGATCGATCTCGACCAGGTGAAGATCACCGCGACAACGACCGGCAAGGTGCCGAACACTTCGGCTACGGCAGCGTCGTCCGGCTCCGACCTCAACGGCATGGCGGCGCAGAATGGCGCGCGCCAGATCAAGGATCGGCTGACCGATTTCGCCGCCGAAAAATATCAGGTGCCGCGTGATCAGGTGCTGTTCCTGCCCAACCGGGTGCGCATCGGCAACCAGGAAATCGCCTTCGCCGACCTCGTCAAGCAGGCCTATATGGCCCGCATCCAGCTGTCGGCGGCTGGTTTCTACAAGACGCCGAAAATCCACTGGAACCGCGACAAGGGCGAGGGCCGCCCCTTCTATTATTTCGCCTATGGCGCCTCGTGCTCGGAAGTCTCGGTCGACACGCTGACCGGCGAATACATGGTCGAGCGTACCGATATTCTCCATGACTGTGGCCGCTCGCTGAACCGGGCGATCGATATCGGCCAGATCGAGGGCGGCTTCATCCAGGGCATGGGCTGGCTGACGACGGAAGAACTGTGGTGGGACGCCAAGGGCCGGCTGCGCACGCATGCGCCGTCGACCTACAAGATCCCGCTCGCCTCCGACCGGCCGAAGATCTTCAATGTCACCTTGGCCGACTGGCCGGAAGCCGGCGAGCCGACCATCCACCGCTCCAAGGCGGTCGGCGAGCCGCCGTTCCCGCTCGGCATGTCGGTGCTGCATGCGCTATCGGATGCGGTGGCCAGTGTCGCCGACAACAGGATCTGCCCGCGCCTCGATGCCCCGGCGACCCCGGAGCGGGTTCTGATGGCGATCGAGCGGCTGAAGAAGGAGGCTGGCGCCTGAATCCGGCCCCAGGGTCGGCAATGCGTGCAATCCGGGCCGAAAAAACCTATATTTCCCATTCGGGAACGTGAACCATGAACTCGAAAGTGCAAAGCCTGAAAGCCTTTCTCGCCAGCGCCGGTCGGGTTGCCCTGGTCGAAGTGGCCGGAACAAAAGGCTCGACGCCACGCGAGAAGGGCGCCTTCATGCTCGTCTCGCCGACGGCGATCTTTGGCACCATCGGCGGCGGTCAGCTCGAATATATGACGATCGACAAGGCCAGGCAGATGTTGGGCAAAGAAGCCCGCATCGAGGTTGACGAAGTCTGCGCTACCCTAGGCGTCCCGCTGGGTCCCGAGATCGGCCAATGCTGCGGCGGGCGCGTTGAAGTCTTGATCCGGCTCGTCGATGCTGCGCTTGCCGGCGACCTGGTTGCGGCCGCGGAAGCCGAGGAGGCGCACCTGCCGTACGTCTACATCTTCGGTGGCGGCCATGTCGGCCAGGCGCTGGCATCGGCGATCGCACTTCTTCCCGTGCACGGCATCGTCATCGAGACGCGGGCCGAAGCACTGGAAGGCATGCCCGAAACCATCGAGACACGGCTGACAGCTATGCCGGAAGCGATGGTGCGGAATGCCCCCGCCGGCGCAGCCTTCGCCATCCTGACCCACGATCATGCGCTGGATTTCCTGATCGTCGCGGAAGCGCTGAAACGCGGTGACACCGCCTATGTCGGCATGATCGGCTCGAAGACGAAGAAAGCGACGTTCAGGACCTGGTTCCTGAAATCGGCGGACGGCAGCCAGGTCGAGTTTGCCCGCCTCGTCTCGCCAATTGGCGGCGACACCGTCAAGGACAAGCGCCCTCAGGTCATCGCGGCGCTGGCTGCGGCCGAGATCATGACGGCGTTGGTCAATCACAACGCAGCCTTAAATGCCGACCATCAAATTCCGCATGGCAGGGTGATGGCAGGCTAAGCTGCGCCGCAGCTAAACCGGCCGTTTCAAACCCAGATGGTCGCGCAGCGTGCGGCCCTGGTATTCCGTCCGGAACAGGCCGCGCCGCTGCAACTCCGGCACGACGAGCGTGGCAAAGGCATCGAGTTCCCCGGGGAAATATGAGGGCATGACGTTGAAACCGTCGGCCGCGCCACCCTCGAACCGCGCCTGCAGTTCGTCGGCGACTTGGGCCGCGGTGCCGACGATGCGCCAATGGCCCCGCGCGCCGGCAAAATGCCGGGCGAGCTGGCGGATGGAGAGGCCGTCGCGGCGCGATTGCTCGATGACCAGCGCTTGCCTGCTCTTCATCCCCTCGCTCTCCGGCAGTTCCGGCAGTGGCCCATCGATCGGATAGCGCCACAGATTGGAGATGCTGAGATAGCTGGACAGCAGCGCCACGCCGACATCGTCGGGGATCAGCTCCTGCAATTCCTCGTATTTTTCACGGGCCTCCGCTTCGGTCTCCGCCACCACCGGTGCGACGCCCGGCATGATCTTGATGTCGTCCGGCTCGCGCCCGTAGGCCGGCAGACGTCCTTTGAGATCGTTATAGAAGGCCTTGGCTTCCTCGAAGGTCTGCGCCGCCGTGAACACCACATCGGCGGTGCGGGCGGCAAGGTCGCGGCCGACATCCGAGGCGCCGGCCTGAACCATCACCGGCGCGCCCTGCGGCGAGCGCGGCAGGTCGAGCGGATCGCGAACCGAAAAGCTCTGGCCGTTATGGCCGGAAGCCTTGCCGTGCCACAGGCCGGCCACCACCTCGGCAAACTCGCGCGCCCGTTCGTAGCGGTCGGCATGGGGCTTGAGGCCCATCGCGCCGAAATTGGCTGCTTCGATGGGGCTGGCCGAGGTGACCAGATTCCAGCCGGCCCGGCCGCCGCTCAGATGGTCGAGCGACAGGAAGGTTCGTGCCAGCCCATAGGGCTCGTTGTAGCTTGTCGACGCTGTCGAGACGAGGCCGATGCGGCTGGTCTGGACGGCGAGCGCCGAGAGCAGGCTGATCGGCTCGAAACCGATCGAGCGCGACGTCTGGCTGGCAATGCCGATATTGGCTTCACGCAGGCCGGCGGCGTCCTCGCAGAACACCATGTCGAATTTTGCCGTCTCCGCCGTGCGCGCCAATGCGATGTAATGGTCGATGTCGATGCCGGCGGTGACGTGTGCCTTGGGATGGCGCCAGGCGGCGATGTGGTGGCCTGTCGCCCACAGGAAGGCGCCCAGCCTCATCTGGCGAGCGGTCATCGGTCACCTCCGCCGGCAAGCCCGAGATGCGAGCGCAACATTTTTCCGCGATAGCTTTCTCGAACCAGGCCACGCCGCCGCAGTTCCGGCAGAACCAAGCCGACGAAATCGTCGAGCGCTGAAAGCTGTGCCGGCATCAGGATGTTGAACCCGTCGCAGCTTTTCGCCAGGAATTCCTTTTCCAGCCTCTCGGCGACGGCAGCCGGCTTACTATCGGCGATAAGCGCGACGTTCGTCAGCACTTTCACAGCATCGGGAGTGCGTCCGCACGCCGTGACACGGCGCCTGATATCGTCATAGCGTTCGGTCGCGCCCTCCACCAGTCCGCCGTCCAGCAGGATGACATCGGCGGTGCGAGTGGCAATATCGAAGTCGGATTCCTGCAGGCCCGACAAGACGAGCACTGGCGTATCCTGCGGCGACCGGGCGACGTTCAGCGGTCCGCGCACGGAAAAGAATTCGCCCTTGTGCTCCAGCAGGTGCATCTTTTCGAGGTCGTGGAAGCGGCCGCCGCGCTGGTCGAACAGCAGCGCGTCCGCATCCCAGCCCTGCCACAGACCTTGCACGATGCCGATATATTCCTCACTGCGACGGCGGAAATCGTTAGGCGAAAATCCTTCGGGCCGGCTGAAATTGGCTGCTTCCCGTGGCGCTTGCGTCATGGTTGCGTTCCAGCCACTGCGGCCGTGACTGATAACGTCGAGCGAAGCGAAACGGCGTGCCAGATTGTAGGGTTGGTGGGCAATTGTCGAGGCAGCCGCAACCAGGCCGATCCTGCTTGTGACAGTCGCCAGAGCGGCCAGTAAGGTCGTCGCTTCGAAGGGCATCCGTTTGTTCGCGGCTTCGCTTTCGGACGCTGGCACGGCATCGGCAAGCAGCACCATGTCCAGCCCGGCTGCTTCAGCCTTTTGCACGAAACCAGCCAGGCGGCTGAATTCCAACCCAGTCTCGAGGGATGGATCGGCGAGCGAAACGGCAAGATGCATTGTGGCGCCGGTGTCCATCGAGGGTTCCTATGAGATGAAATGCCACCCCGAACTATGTTCGCCACATCCTGGGATGGCAACCGCCGGCGCTGGGCCAAACCGCCGCTCACCTACCGGCCAGTTCCTATTTGCCGGCCAGCCTTTATTTGCCAGCAAGCAGATCGTTGATCAGCCGCTGGCAGCGCTCGGCCATGAAGTCGAGCAGCAGCCGCACTTTTGGATCCTGCAGCTTCTTGTGCGGATAGACGGCGGCGAACTGCACCGGTGTTGGCGGCGTGCTGGGCAGGATCACCTTCAGCCGCCGATCGCGGATGAATGGCTCGACCTCGAAGCGCGGCTTGTTGATGATGCCGCGGCCTGAAAGCGCCCAGCCGGTCAGCACGTCGCCATCGTCGGTGTCGTAGGGCCCGTGCACCTCGAATTTCTGCGGGCCGGTGGGGGTCTGCAGCGTCCACACATATTCGCGCGCGCCCGAATAACGCAGCATCAGGCAGTCGTGCTTCTTGCCGATCAGCTCTTGCGGCTCCAACGGTTCGCCGCGCGCCTCTAGATATTTTGGCGCCGCCACCAGCACGCGCTCGCATTCCATGATGCCGCGCATCCTGAGGCTGGAATCCTCGATGATGCCGAGCCGGAAGGCGACGTCGATGCCTTCCTTCATGATGTCGACATTGTGGTCCGAGAGCCTGAGCCGCACCTCGATATCAGGGTATTTGTCGTGAAAATCCGGAATGCCCGAAGCCACCAGCCGGCGGCCGAGGCCGAGCGGTGCCGTGACGCGGATGGTGCCACGCGGCTGGCCGGAAAGGGCAGAGACCGCCGCTTCCGCCTCGGTGATTGCCTCCAGCACCTGCTTGGCGCCCCCGTAAAAAACCGTGCCATGCTCGGTCGGCATCAATTGCCGTGTGGTGCGGTTGAACAGCCGCACGCCAAGGTGCTTCTCCAGTTCCTTGATGCGGTTGGAAGCGACCGCCGGCGAAATGCGCATGTCGCGCCCGGCCGCCGACAGATTGCCGAGTTCAACGACGCGAACGAAGACGGCGATGTTGTCGAGATAGGCCATGCGGAGCACCTTCGCCGGTTTGCAGGATCAACCTAGTATTTTCCATTTTTTTTTGAAAGTCCTCGTGCGCCTCGCCTCTTTCCGTTTGCGCTCCAGCCCGTAAAGTCACCCAATCGGCAGGGACGATTTCAATGATGGATTTCGCGATTTTCTGGGATTGGCTGAGTTTTGCCGTGCGCTGGCTGCATGTCGTCACCGGCATCGCCTGGATCGGCTCGTCGTTCTATTTCGTCGCGCTTGATCTCGGCCTGCGCCAGCGTCCTGGCATGCCCGTCGGCGCCTTCGGCGAGGAATGGCAGGTGCATGGCGGCGGCTTTTATCACATCCAGAAATATCTGGTGGCGCCGGCCGAAATGCCGGAACACCTGACCTGGTTCAAATGGGAATCCTACGCCACCTGGCTTTCCGGCTTCGCCATGCTGTGCGTCGTCTATTATGCCGGAGCCGATCTGTTCCTGATCGATCCGAACGTGCTGCCGATGTCGGTGCCGGTCGGTATCCTGCTGTCGCTGGCAACGATCGGCGTCGGCTGGGTGGTCTACGATCTGCTGTGCCGCTCGCCGCTCGGAAAAAGCGACACCGGCCTGATGCTGGTGCTCTATTGCGTGCTGGTGTTCATCGCCTGGGGACTGACCCACCTGTTCACCGGCCGTGCCGCCTTCCTGCATCTGGGCGCCATCACCGCCACGATCATGTCGGCCAATGTCTTCATGGTCATCATCCCCAACCAGAAGATCGTCGTCGCCGACCTCATCGCCGGCCGCAAGCCCGACCCGAAATACGGCAAGATCGCCAAGCAGCGCTCGCTTCATAACAATTACCTGACGCTGCCGGTGCTGTTCCTGATGCTGTCGAACCACTATCCGCTGGCGTTCGGCACTGAGTTCAACTGGGTCATCGCCTCGCTGGTGTTCATCATCGGCGTGCTGATCCGGCACTATTTCAACTCGGTCCATGCGCGCAAGGGCAATCCGACCTGGACCTGGATGGCGGCACTCGTCCTGTTCATCGTCATCATTTGGCTGTCGACCGCGCCGAAGGTGCTGACCGGCGAACCCAAGGAATCCGCGTCGGCGCAAATCTATGTCGCTTCAGCGCATTTCCCGGCGGTGCGCGACACCGTGCTCGGCCGCTGTTCAATGTGCCACGCGGCGGAGCCGGTCTATGAGGGCATCTATCATGCGCCCAAGGGCGTGATGCTCGACACCGATGCCGATATCGCCAACCACGCCCGCGAAATCTATCTGCAGGCCGGCCGCAGCCACGCCATGCCGCCCGCCAACGTCTCTCAGATCACCGACAAGGAACGGGCGCTGCTGGTGGCCTGGTTCGAAGGCGCAGGGAAATAGCATGAATTCGACACTTCTGCGCGGCCGCACGCTGTCCTTTGTGCGCTGGCCGCAAACTCTCGAAGACCATTCCGCCTGGCGCTACGAGGAGGATGGCGGACTGCTGATCCGTGACGGCAGGATCGTCGCCGCGGGTACTTATGCCGATGTTGAAAAGCAAGCCGACGAGACGGTGAAAAGGATTGACCACCGGCCGCATCTGCTGCTGCCCGGCTTCATAGATGCGCATGCGCATTTTCCGCAGATGCAGATCATCGCCTCCTATGGCGCCGAACTGCTCGACTGGCTGAACACCTACACTTTTCCGGAAGAAACGAAGTTCGCCAACGCCCAGCACGGCCGCCGCATCGCGCGGCTGTTCCTCGACGAAATGGTGCGCCACGGCACCACGACGGTCGCCGCCTACTGCTCGGTGCACAAGGCCTCGGCCGAAGCCTTCTTCGCAGAATCGCATGGCCGCAACATGCTCAACATCGCCGGCAAGGTGATGATGGATCGCAATGCGCCCGACGGCGTGCTCGACACCCCGCAATCCGGCTATGACGACACAAAGGCGCTGATCAAGGAGTGGCACGGCAAGGGCCGCCAGCACTACGCCATCACGCCGCGCTTCGCCATCACCTCGTCGCCGGAGCAGATGGAGATGGCGGGCGTGTTGTGCCGCGAACATCCCGGCCTGCACATGCAGACGCATCTGTCGGAAAACCACGCCGAGATCGCTTTCACGCAGGAACTCTACCCGTGGGCGCGCGACTACACCGACGTCTACGAGCATTACGGGCTGTTAGGCAAAAAGAGCCTGTTCGGCCACTGCATCCATTTGTCGGAGCGCGAAGCGGATGCGCTTTCGGACTCGGGCTCGGTGGCGGTGTTCTGCCCGACCTCGAACCTTTTCCTCGGCTCCGGCCTCTTCGATTATCAGCGCTTTCGCCGACGCGACAAGCCGATCCGCATCGCCGCCGCCACCGATGTCGGCGGCGGCACCAACTACTCCATGCTGCGCACCATGGATGAAGGCTACAAGGTGATCGCGCTGAATGGCGAAAAGCTCAACCCGTTCCAGTCCTTCTGGCAGACGACGCGCGGCAATGCCGAGGCGCTGTCGGTGGTGGAAAAGATAGGCACGCTGGACGAAGGCAGCGACGCCGACATCGTCGTGCTGGACGCTAGGGCAACGCCGGGAATGCGGCTCAGGATGGAGACGGTCGAGACGCTGGCGCAGGAACTATTTCTCCTGCAGACGCTGGGCGACGACCGCTCCGTCCGCGAAGTTTATGTGGCGGGGCGGCCAGCCAAGGCTGACATGAGCGCGGGGTAAGACCCCCTCACCCGGATTGCCAACCGAATTGCGAAGGCAATTCGGGGCAATCCGGCCTCTCCCCGAGGGGAGAGGAGGAAGCCGAGGCCCGTGCTCGTCTCTTCTCCCCTCGGGAGAAGGTGGCCACGCCACGGAAGCTTGACCGAGCGGAGCTTGTCGTACACACGACGTGTGACGATTTCGGAGAAAGAAAATGGCCGTTGCTGACGACATCGCTCTGATCAAGAGACAGGAAGAGACCCTTGTCTTCGCGACCTTCGACGAGGCCGTCGCTTTCAAAATCGGCTCCGCCATTCGCGATCGTGCAATCGCCGAAGATCTACCCATCATAGTCGACATCAGGCTGTGGGACCGGCCGCTGTTCTACGCCGCGCTGCCGGGCTCGAACGCTTCCAATCCCGACTGGGCGCGGCGCAAGATCAATGTGGTCAAACGGTTCCTGAGAAGCACCTATCGCATGGTGTTGGAACAGCAGCGCCCCGACCTCACCTTCAAGATTGGTGAAGGGCTGGATATTGCCGACTACGTGCTGGCCGGCGGTGGCTTTCCGGTGACCGCCAAGGGCACCGGCGTCATTGGCGTCATCGCCGTTTCCGGACTGCCGGAGCGCGAGGATCACGGCGTCGTCGTCGATGCGCTGTGCGATCATTTGGGCGTCGACAAGCGCGGCTTGGCATTGCCTCGGGAAGGCGAATGACCGTGCTCGACCCCAAATTGTTCCTCGTCTCCATCTTCAACGCCGCCGTTGCCGCCGCCGATCCGGAACGAACCATCAGGGATCATCTGCCGGCCAAGCCCAAGGGCCGTACCATCGTCATCGGCGCGGGCAAAGGCTCGGCGCAAATGGCGGCAGCCTTCGAGAAAGTGTGGGACGCCCCCATCGAAGGGCTGGTCGTCACCCGCTATGGCTATGGCGCGACCTGCGAGCGCATCGAGATCATCGAGGCGGCGCACCCGGTGCCGGACGCTGCCGGCCTTGAAGCCTCGCGCCGGCTGCTGGCGAAGGTGCAAGGGCTGACGGCGGACGATCTGGTGGTGGCGCTGATTTCCGGCGGCGGCTCGGCGCTGTTGCCGTCGCCGGCCGGCAGCTTGACGCTGGCCGACGAGATCGCCGTCAATGAGGCGCTGCTCGCCTCGGGTGCGCCGATCGCGGCGATGAACACTATCCGCAAGCACCTTTCCACCATCAAGGGCGGCAGGCTGGCGGCGGCCGCATGGCCGGCCAGGGTGGTGTCGCTGATCGTCTCCGATATTCCCGGCGATAATCCGGCAATGGTCGCCTCCGGCCCAACCGTACCGGATACAGGCAGCCGCGCCGACGCGCTGGCCTCGATATCGGCCTATGGCATGAAACTGCCGGCCTCGGTGATGGCGCATATCAATTCGCCGGCCGCCGATGCGCCAAGCCCGGATGACGAGCGCTTTTTGCGCAACGAGGTGCATCTGATCGCTTCGGCCGGGGTATCGCTGGAAGCCGCCGCTGCGGAAGCGAAACGGCAAGGCGTCGAGGCGGTTATCCTCTCCGATGCCATCGAAGGCGAGGCGCGCGAGGTTGGCGGTGTCCACGCCGCGATCGCGCGTGAAGTGGCGACGCGCAACAGGCCTTTCTCGAGGCCGGTGCTGATCCTGTCGGGCGGCGAGACAACCGTGACGCTGCGCGCAAAAGGCAAGGGCGGCCGCAATTCGGAATTCCTGCTCGCCTTCGCCATCGGCATCAATGGCGTCGACGGTATCAATGCGCTGGCCGCCGACACTGACGGCATCGACGGTTCGGAAGACAATGCCGGTGCCTTTGCCGATGCTTCGACCGTGTCGCGCATGCGCGCTGCCGGGGTGGACGCCAAGGCTATGCTTGCCGGCAACAATGCCTGGACGGCCTTCAACGCGGTTGACGATCTCTTCGTACCCGGCCCGACCGGTACGAATGTCAACGATCTCAGGGCAATTCTGATCAGATAGCCGCAGCAATTCCAGGAAAACCGTGAAGCGGTTTTCCGTCCGGAATCGCGCAAAACAGACAATCAGGCGGCCATCAGCCGCTTCACCAGCTTCATGTCCTGCAGGAACCGTTCGCGTTCAGCCTCCTTGTCCGCGGGTTCGCGGATGCGCAGGATGAAGGAGGGATGGATGGTGATGAACACGCGCAATCCGCCCTCGCGCTCGATCACTTGTCCGCGCATCTTTGTCACCGGAATCGCCTTGCCGAGCAGCGACATCGCCGCTGTCGCGCCGAGTGCCACGGCGAGGTTCGGCTTGATCAGCTCGAATTCTTGGTCGATCCACCAGCGGCAGGCCTGAATCTCACCGGAATTCGGTTTGGAGTGGATGCGGCGCTTGCCGCGCGGCTCGAACTTGAAGTGCTTGACCGCGTTGGTGACATAGACCTTTTGCCGGTCGACACCGGCATCGTCCAGGATCGCATCGAACACCTTGCCGGCCGGACCCACGAAAGGTTTGCCGGCGAGGTCCTCCTGATCCCCCGGCTGTTCGCCGACGAAGATCACCTTGGCATTGTCAGGGCCTTCACCGAAGACGGTCTGCGTCGCGTCGCGCCACAGCGGGCAGCGGCGGCAGCCTTTCGCTGCCTCGCGCAATTCCGGAATCGTGCTTGCATCATCTTCCGGTGCTTCGACGGGCTGCTTCGGCCAATGCCGTGCCTGCACCTTTGCGTGGTGCGGCGCGGGTGTTGTCGGCATCTTCGCAATCATGTCCTTGGCGGCCTTGTCCGCTCCTGCGATCATGTCTGGAATGAGCGAGGCCTCGGGAAGGTTCCGCCAATATTTCTTCGGCATCTCCTTCTGCATGGTTTTCACCTTCAATCGTGCCGGGTTGAAGATGTTCTCGAAATAGGTGCGCCAGAGCGCCTCGGTATCGTCCTGATCAGGCGCATCGCCCTTGGCCGCGCCCGGCCCGATCGCCAGCCTTTCGCCATCCCAGTCGGCAGAGGCATAAGGGGTCAGGATCGTCCAGCGTATGCCGGTGAAACGTCTGACGAAGAAATCGGCGTTGCGCTCGACGATGAAATGATCCGGCTCGAACCAGGCGACATAGCGCTCATCGGCACCGTCGCTGACTTTCCGGAAACGTACGAAGGCGTGCATCTTGTGGCTGTCGCGCCGCACCGCCTTTTCCATGGCCTCGAGCCGCCTGGTGTCGGAATCCGACGCGATTTCCAGCAGTTTAGGCTCGTCGCGCAATCGCCACAGCATTCGGTAGAGAAAGGCAAACCGGCCGGGATCGGAATGGCAGAACGCCGTTTCGGCATGCCCGAGGAAGTCGCGCGGCACGACGAGTTGCGCGCCCGCAGGCACTTCAGGCAATTGTGCCTGATCAGAGCCCGGCGCGACATGCCAGTCGACGTCCTCGGGCCTGACCTCATTCAAGGCCAGCCGCCGTGCCGCGTCACGCCAGCCCGCAAAATCCGTCTCGCTGTCGAGCCGAATTCTGTATCTGGCGAGATCGAGTTCCGCCGGCCGCATGATCAGAACAACGACAACTGTTCGCAGGAGGGGGCAATCTTTTCGCGCAGGCCGGCCTTGTCGGTCAGCGCACCAGGCGACCAGCCTTCGGCGATGATGAACGGCCTGAGCTTGGCGATCGACTGGCAGATCTGTCCGACGTCCTCGAGCCGCATGCGCCGGTGCCGGCGCGTCTCCAAAATCTTCGCCACCACCTTGGTGCCGAGACCCGGCACCCGCAGCAGCGCTTCGCGGTCGGCGCGATTGATGTCGACGGGAAACTGCCCCCGGTTGCGCAGTGCCCAGCCCAGCTTCGGGTCGATGGCGAGATCGAGCATGCCGTCGCTGCTGCCGGCGAGGATTTCCGGTTGCGAAAAGCCGTAAAACCGCATCAGCCAGTCGGCCTGATAAAGCCGGTGCTCACGCATCAGCGGCGGCTTCTGCAGGGGCAGCGACGACGACGAATCCGGAATCGGACTGAAGGCCGAGTAATAGACCCGCCGCAGATGGTAGCTGCCATAGAGCCGGGCGCTCGTGTGCAATATGCCGTCGTCGGATGTCTTGTCGGCGCCGATGATCATCTGCGTCGACTGGCCGCCCGGCGCAAAGCGTTCGCGCTTTTTGGTCTTCAAAGTCGGCTCGGCCTTCTCCTCCATCTTCTGGCGCAGCCTGGCCATGGAAAGCCGGATTGTCTCCGGCTTCTTCTCGGGCGCCAGCCGCTTCACACCCTCGTCGGTCGGCAGTTCGACATTGATCGACAGCCGGTCGGCATAGAGACCGGCCTGCTCGACCAGTTCGGCCGAGCTTTCCGGGATGGTTTTCAGGTGGATATAGCCGGAGAACTTCTCCTCCAGCCGCAGCCGGCGTGCCACTTCGACCATCTCGCCCATGGTCCCGTCCGGCGAGCGAACGACGCCCGAGGACAGGAACAGGCCTTCTATGTAGTTGCGCCGGTAGAAATCCATGGTCAGCTTCACCACCTCGTCGATGCCAAAGCGGGCTCGCCGCACGTTGGAAGACGAACGGTTGATGCAGTAGCTGCAATCATAGATGCAGAAATTGGTCAGCAGGATTTTCAGCAGCGAAATGCAGCGGCCGTCCGGCGCGTAGGAATGGCAGATGCCCATGCCCTCGGTGGAGCCGATGCCGCCTGATTCCAGCGAGTCCTTTTTCGCCGCACCCGATGAGGCGCAGGACGCATCGTATTTGGCGGCATCGGAGAGGACAGCCAGTTTTTCACGGACGGTGAGTGCGCTCATCCGTTCATGATATGTTCTTATCCGCCCTTATGCCACCTCATTTGATGGAAACGGCGAAAAAGTGATCGCCCGCCCGGCCCTCAGACTTCGTGCAGATAGAGGTGGTAATCCAGTTCGCTGACCGTGCGTGCCACGCGCAGGTATTCCGACTGTTTGATCGCCACGAAGGTCCGGTGCAGGTCCTCGCCGAGCGCGTTCTTCAGGAAGCTGGACGCCCGGGCCGATTCGATCGCGGCGCGCCAGTCGACAGGCATGGTTGTGCGCGTGACCGCTGCCTCATAGCCGTTGCCGGTCGTTTCGGGCCCCGGATCGAGCCCTTCATCCATGCCCTTGATGATGCCGGCGAGCACGGTTGCGGCGATCAGATAGGGGTTGGCGTCGACGCCCGACGGCCGGTGCTCGATGCGCCGGTTCTTGGCGTCGCCGGCCGGCACACGCAGCGCCACCGATCGGTTGTTGACGCCCCATGTCGGCGCCACCGGCGCATAGGATTGCGAGACGAAGCGCCGCCAGGAATTGGCGTGCGGCGCAAACACCAGCATCGATTCCGCCATGGTCTGGATGAGGCCGCCGAGCCCTTGCAGCAGCGGCAGCGACCAGCTCTCGCCGCCGGCTTCGGCAAAGACGTTTCGGCCGGCTCTGTCCTGCAGCGAAACATGGAAATGCATGCCCGAGCCGGCGTATTTCTCGATCGGCTTGGCCATGAAGCAGGCGGTGACGCCGTGGCGGCGCGCCTGCGCCCGCACCAGCCGCTTAAGCATGACCAGGTCGTCGGCCGCCCGCATCACATCCTTGCGGTAGTTCAGCGTCAATTCGTACTGGCCGGGCGCATATTCGGAAATGACCGTCTCGGCCGGAATGCCTTGCGCCTTGGCTGCGGCATAGATGTCGGAGAACAGCGGCTCCATGCCGTGCAGATGGTCGACGGAATAGACTTCCGTCTTGCCCGAGACGCGGCCGTCGAGCACGGCGCGCGCCGGCTGCACCTTGCCGTCGGCATCGCGCTCATTGGCCAGCAGGAAGAATTCAAGTTCGAAGGCGCCGGCCGGATAGAGGCCCTTGGCCGCCAGGATGTCGACTTGCCGAGCCAACGCCAGCCGCGGATCCGACGACATCGGCCGGCCGTCGAGCATGTACATCGCCATCAGCAGCTGGCCACGCGGCGGGCTCGTGCCGTAGAGCGGCACCAGCGTACCGGGGATCGGCCATGCCCTGAGATCGCCGTCGCCGGTCGTCCAGATCAACCCGGTCTCGTGCACATCCTCGCCGGTGATGTCGAGGCCCAGGATCGAGATCGGCATATGGCGGCCGCCCTCGAAGATGCTTTTCAGCTCGTGCCGACGCACGATCTTGCCGCGACCGACGCCATTGGCGTCGGTCAGCACGATATCGAAGGCCTCGATCTCGGGATGGGCGTCGAGAAAGGCGTGCGCCTCGGCGGATGTCGAGCCCGAAGGTGAGGTCATCATGGCATTGGGATGGTCCATCGCCGCTTGTCTCATGCCGCAAGCTTTGCCGCAACCGCGCCGAAGGCGGTGATCAGCCGGTTGACCTGGGTCGCAGTGGTCGCCGGCGAGATCAGCATCATGTTGTGGAAGGGTGCGATCAGCACGCCGCGATTGACCAGCGCGACATGGATGGCGGCCTCCAGTTCCGGCGCATGCGCCACTTCCGCCTCGGCGCCATTGCGCAGCGGACCGGGCGCGCAGATGAACTCGACGCGGGCGCCGACACGGGAAACATGCCAGGGCAGGCGATAGCGATCGATCACGCCGGTCAACCCGGCATCGAGCCGCCGCGCCAGGTGATCCATGCGGTCATAATTTTCCGGCGTCATCACCTCTTCAAGCGCGGCGCGCATCGCTGCGAACTGCAGCGGGTTGGCCGAGAGCGTCGTGCCCATGCCGGAATAGCCCGGCTCCTTGGTCCTGTTGTAGTACGCGTAGCGCGAGGCGACGTCGTCGCTCATGCCCCAGACACTGGCCGGCACGCCGCCGGCGATCGGCTTGCCCAGGACGAAGAAGTCCGGGTCGAGACCATATTTCCTCGTGTAGCCGCCGGGGCCGGTCGAGATCGTGTGCGTCTCGTCGATCAGAAGCAGTGTGCCGGCTTGGCGTGTCAGTTTGCGCAGGGCGTCATGGTAGCCCGGATCGGCAAGCACCATGCAGGAGTTGGTCAGCACCGGTTCGGCGATGACGCAGGCGACCTCCTTATCCCCAAGCGCGGCTTCGAGTGCTGAGATATCGTTGAACTCGATGACCTTGGCCGTACGGGTCAGGTCGCGGAATTCCCCCGCCAATCCCGGCCGGTTGACGGGCTTGCCGTCGATCAGCCGCACCATCGTCTCGTCGACCGAGCCATGGTAGCAGCCGTTGAAGACAAGGATCTTCTCCCGGCCGGTGACGGCTCGGGCGACGCGCAGCGCAAAGCGGTTGGCATCGGTCGCCGTCGTCGCGATCTGCCAGAACGGCAGGCCGAAGCGCTGCTGCAGCAGCGGCCCGATGGCCAGCGCGTCTTCCGAGGGCAGCATATAAGTCAGGCCGCGTCCGGCCTGGCGGCGGATGGCGCGCGCCACCGGCGGCGGCGAATGGCCGAACATCGAGCCGGTGTCGCCAAGGCAGAAATCATCGAGCTTGTTTCCGTCAATGTCGGTGATTGTGGCGCCCTTGGCGCTGTCGACCAGGATCGGAAACGGCGTCGGCCAGTCGTTCATCCAGTGCATCGGCACGCCGCCGAAGAAGCCGGGCAGGCCGTTGCCGACCTTCGCCTGAGATTGCGGCCGCGCCTTGCGGAAGGCTGCCCCCTCGGTCTCGCGCAGATCGGCAATGCGGTCGCGGCCGATGCCGCCGATGGACGTCTTGGACATATCGCTGTGCATGAAAACCCCTCTGGTCGATTCCTCTTAGCCAATCCGTGTCTGCATCCGCAATTGGCCGCGCATCTGTCCTGCGTTGGCTCAGCCTTTGGCGGCGGCGCTTGACCGTGCTGCCGAAGTCGGCGCCAATATGAGCGGGAATTGAGGGGGGAGGGGTAAAATGAGGACGGTCATCTGTGTGGCGATGCTCCTGTCGTCGGCGAGCGCGGCCTTCGCCTCGGGCGGCATCTGGTGCTCCACCGACGACCCGGCGGCGACATTCGAGGTCGAGGCCGGCGTCACCAGAGGCATGGGCGGGCCGACCTTCAACTTTCGCGGCAACCTCGAAATTCTGAGCCGGCCTGCCAGCGACAGCCTGCGCAAGACCGTGTTTGAGGATTCCAACCTGACGCAGTACTGGCTCGACGGCAAGGAATTGCGGCTGAACATCTATCGTGAGCACGAGGCCGCGCAAAAGATCAACTCGGTCGAACTGACGATCCTGACCAGGACCAGCGACGAAGGCGTCTACGACGGGAGCTATACGCTCTCCATCTACGACGCCGCGGCGGATACGGACCAGGACGGCAAACCGGTTGAAATCAGCGGCAAAGTGTCGTGCGGAGCGGAGTGAGCGGGGTCAGGCCGTGATGTCGATGACGCCGCAGTCGCCTGCCGCGCTGCCAAAGGCGACGCGGCGTTCTTCCTTGTCCCACATCATCGAGGTGATGGCGCCCTTGCCCGGTCGCCGCAACAGCACTTCCTTGGCGTCGGCAAAACGCACCGCCATCACCATGCCGTCATCATAGCCGACGGCGACGACATCCTGGCTCGGGTGACAGGCGACAGCCGTCACCATGGCGTTGCCGCGCGTGCCGAGTTCCAGCGGTGCCTTGCCCATCGGCCCGTCCTTGCCGGAAAACGGCCAGACGATCGCCGCCGGCGCGCCGGAACTCGCCAGCCATTTGCCCTTCACGCTCCACGACAGGCTTTTGACCTTGCCGGGATAGCCGGTCATGCGCATGTGCTTGCCGTCGGCGAGCTTCCACCCGTGCAATGCGTTTTCTTGCATGGTGGTGACGAGGAAGGCGCCATCCGGCGAGAAGGTGATACCGGTATGGGCGCCGGCCCATTCGAGTTCCACCGGCTTGCCCTCGGCGGCCGGGAAATGCAGCGTCGCGCCATTGTAGCGGGCGACGCCGAAGCGCATGCCCTTGGGCGAGAAGGCCAGCCCCTCCACCGAACGCGGATGGACGAATTCCCTGGTCTTGCCGTCGGCGAAGCGCACGAAGGCAGTCTTGCCCGAGGCATAGGCGATGGCGCCTTGCGGCCCGGCGGCAACGCTGGTGATCCACTTCCTGGCCGCGCTTGCCAATTCCGTGGCCTCGCCGCCCGTTTTCACGGCAAACACCTTGCCGTCCTCGCCGCCGGTGATCAGCCGGTCATTGGCCGCATCATGGAAGGCGGCGAGCAGCCCGTCATTGGCCTGAACCGTCTTGTGGCCATGGTCGAGCCGATGGATGGCGCCGTCGGCCATCGCGAAATGCGGCACGTCGCCGAGAAAGACGGCGGCGATGCAATGGCCTTCGAGGTCTAGGGGGGCGACTGTGGGCATCAGGGAACCATTCCAATGAAGTTTGTTGCCATCCCCGGGAAGTCGCCAGCGC